>NZ_JBQACR010000209.1:0-334 GCF_051905455.1 Pelomicrobium sp. G1 | reverse complement strand
TCACCCGTCTGCGTCACCGGTGTCACCCGTCCCCTGTCGCCGGTGTCACCCGTCTGCGTCACCGGTGTCACCCGTCCCATGTCGCCGGTGTCACCCGTCTGCGTCACCGGTGTCACCCGTCCCCTGTCGCCGGTGTCACACGTCTGCGTCACCGGTGTCACCCGTCCCCTGTCGCCGGTGTCACCCGTGTCATCCACGTCACCAGTCCCGCCAGTGGTGGCGGGTAGTACGACCAGCCGATCGAGCCGGATGCGGTATCGCGGCGTCGTGCCTGGTGCGCCTCCCTGGGCCCTGGCCTCGACGACGAGGTATCCCCGCTCGGTCAGGGCGCGGA
>NZ_JBQACR010000208.1:0-334 GCF_051905455.1 Pelomicrobium sp. G1 | reverse complement strand
ACTCCGGACGTGGGCGTTCCGCGTCAGAACAATGGCGTCGTGCCAGGAGTTCCCCTTGATCGCTTTCTCGGTGAGCCCTCCACCGATTTCCTCCGCTCGGACGTCCGGGAGGGAAGGCTTCTTTTCGAGCGGGACATGGGGGAGTGGTCCTTGAAAGGGGCTCTCCTTAAGGTGACCATCGAGAACGACGAGTTTTTTACCCGAGGCGCATCCCTGCGGGCGGATGGCCGCACCCTCAACCGATCCATCATCGTGTCCGGGTTTCGCTCCGACGACGTGATGGGGCAGGTGGAGGTAGCAAAAAAACTATCTCTTGCTGGAAAGGATCACCATG
>NZ_JBQACR010000207.1:0-336 GCF_051905455.1 Pelomicrobium sp. G1 | reverse complement strand
GCTGTATCCCGGACCCATGCGAGGCGTAAGGCGCAGGCCCCGGGACTCCGCCTCCTGCCGCAAAAAACCGCGGAACTGGCGCGTCGCGTCTTCCACGCATAGCCAACCCGCCGTTTCCAGCAGCAAGGCCTCCAGCAACCCCTCGCCGCTCTCCGTCAGCTCGATCACCTTCTGATCTATCTGCGGGCCCACGGTGAGCACGAAGGCTACCGCGTCCGAGCAGCCGCCCAGAAAACGGGGAAACGCCTCGCAGCGAAAGACGACATCGCCCTCGTCTCCGGCCAGCCGCAAGACCCCGTCCCGGCAACTCACCACCGGGACCTTGCGGTAGCACAC
>NZ_JBQACR010000206.1:0-337 GCF_051905455.1 Pelomicrobium sp. G1 | reverse complement strand
AAGGTGGCGGGGGAGCGCCTGCAGGACCCGCAAGCCGACGAGGCCTGGTGCCGGGCCAAGCGGGTGACGGCTCGCTTCTACGCCGAGCATTGCCTGCCCCAGGCCCTGGCCCTGGCCCTCGCCATCACCCGGGGGGCCGACAGCGTATTGGCGCTAGACGCCTCGGCGTTCTAGCCCATGAGCTATCCGGGCTAAGCCCGCCGGCGGCTTCCTCAGCTGACCGAAAAAATCTCCTTGACGCTGCAGCGCCGTTACGCCATAGTTTAAACGCTCGTTTGAAGCGAACGTTCGACCATGCCCCCCAAAACTCCCTTGCCTTGCGACGATGCCCCGGATG
>NZ_JBQACR010000205.1:0-338 GCF_051905455.1 Pelomicrobium sp. G1 | reverse complement strand
GCTGCCGGATCAGGGTCTCGGCCGCGCGGGCGATGGCGCTCGGCGCGGGGCGGTTTAACCTGGACATTTCACGAGGGACTCGGGAATCATGGCCGAGATTAAACCACGCTAGGGAATTTCACGCAACAGAGTTGCATGAAAACCTCCTCTCCCCTCTCCTCTCGACCCGGCGCCGGCGGCCGATGGCTTACAATTCAGCGGGTGAACCAGCGCCGATGCCCCGCGATGGCCGGATGACCCCACACCCCCTCGACTCCTCCCGCTGGCAACACGAGCACGTGTTCCAGCACGGCAACCCCGCCGGTGAGCGCAACACCTGGCGGGTCGTGGTGATCACC
>NZ_JBQACR010000204.1:0-340 GCF_051905455.1 Pelomicrobium sp. G1 | reverse complement strand
CGCCGGCACCTCGTCGGAGGCGAGAATGCCTCCCGAGTGCAAACGCGGTGCGTTGGCGAAGGCCAACGCGGGCACGGCGCGCGTGGGCACGCTGTCCACACCGACGACGCCGCCGGCATGGAAAAACCCGGAAAGGAGACTGCCGAAGAATCCTTCGGCCGCCTTCGCCAGCGGTTCCACCGCGGTCCGGCGCACGAAGAGCCGCGTCACGTCCTGCGCCAGGCCGCGCAGCACGTCTGAGAGCTTCCGGCCCCGCACGATGGCGTCTTCGAAGGCGGAGCTGAACGTCAATCCGAGTTCTCGCGCGACGTCGTTGTTTTTCTCGGCCTCCTCTCTGATC
>NZ_JBQACR010000203.1:0-341 GCF_051905455.1 Pelomicrobium sp. G1 | reverse complement strand
AGCCGCCAGGACATCGTTGGCTCCATTAGTCCCCTTGGCTGGCGGTGTTGCTGCGCTGCTCGAGCAGAAACCCTTTTGTCCGAGTCGGCTCGCGCACAGCCCTGCCGCGCACATGGCCGCGCACGGAAGCAGCGCCACGAGAAACGATGACAGGCCAACGGTTACCAACCAGTCCCAGCTCCAGAACAGACCGGACGAGACGCCCGCAACCGTCAGTGCGATGAAAATTGTTCGCCGGCTGAGCCGGCCGATCGGCGCGATGGGCTGAGCTTGGTCGGCCGCCGTGGCCTTCGCTTCGAGCGGCTGCGCATTTTCCATTTGCATTTCTCCTCTCATGAGGC
>NZ_JBQACR010000202.1:0-342 GCF_051905455.1 Pelomicrobium sp. G1 | reverse complement strand
GTTCTAACCAGGCTATGGAGCCGACGCCCGTCGGCCGCATCCGTATCAGGCGAGTCCCCGCGGATTGTGCAACCCCTTTTCTGTAACTTTTCGTGGCGGGTGTCATGACGCCGGGGTTACGGGTTGAGGTTGAGATAGACCTTGACGGTCACCCCAGTTCATGCCCTGATCAAAAAGGGACACCCCTGCCCCGGCGCCTCAAGCCCCGAGCGTCTTGACCCACCCCCGCTGCGCGCTCCAGGTGAGCGGGAGTTTCGAGCGCAGCAGCCGCTCCAGCGCGAGCGTTTTGGGCTGCTGGCCCGCCAGGATCGCATCAATCAGGTCGGGCGCGAGGAGCGAAAG
>NZ_JBQACR010000201.1:0-342 GCF_051905455.1 Pelomicrobium sp. G1 | reverse complement strand
ATCCAGAACTGACGCCGAACACGAGTTCAGCGGCAATCAGGGTGCGCCAAGAAAACGCCCAGCCGATTTTCAAGCCGGTGAGAATGCTGCCAAACGCGGCTGGAATGAGGATCTTTGTCACGTAGCCTATGCCTCGAAGTCCTGCGTTATGCCCCACCATGCGCAATGTGGTGCTCACGGCCATGAAACCAGAGTGAGTATTCAAGGCTACTGGCCAGAGGACCGAGTGGATAAGCACGAAGACAATGCTTGCATTCCCCAGTCCGAACCAGATCAGCGCTAACGGTAGCAGAGCAATGGCCGGCAAGGGGTTCAACATGGAGGTCATCGTCTCCAGGAAAT
>NZ_JBQACR010000200.1:0-343 GCF_051905455.1 Pelomicrobium sp. G1 | reverse complement strand
AGCGGATCCACCCCTACGTCGATCAGGGAAGGAATCACGACGATGGCGGCCAGTGAATAAGCTGCCGGGGTCGGTAGTCCCATACCGATGAAGATTGTTATCGCCATGCCAAGCAACAATGCGATCTCCAGGCTGTTGCCGGAGAGATCGATCATTAACCGGGAGAACAGTGTGCCAAGCCCGGTCGTGACCAGCATCTGGACGATCACTCCAATTGCCGCAAGGATGATGGCGAGCTGCGCGCCGGCGAGCGCCCCGTTACGTAAACCCAGCACAATGCCCTTGATTGACGGCCGATACTTTTTAGGCCGCAAGAGGCTGAACCCGATGATGGTGGCAATGC
>NZ_JBQACR010000001.1:160873-418980 GCF_051905455.1 Pelomicrobium sp. G1 | reverse complement strand
CCCGGTACCCGACATGATGCACTTGCAAGGCGCTCCTCCCGCTTCGAAGGAGTGCCAAAGGTTTGTGAACTTATGCACGCCGCCCGGCGCGGATTCTCTCTATGCGAGCCGCTTGCGCTGCTCGTCCAGGCCGTCCCAGAAGGCCGCCACCGCGTCCAGCATTTCGTTGCCGTAGCGGATGAAAGCGTCTTCGTCGAGAGGGTTCTGGAAGTAGTATTCCTCCAGCTCCTCCTGGGTGTGGCGCGCGTGCTGGGCTTCGAGCCGGCTGTGCCAGACGAAAAAGCCCAGGGGCAGGTCGGCGCCGTGGCGCTCGTTGTAGCGTTTCAAGCCCTCGATCAGCTCCTCCCAGAAGCCCGCCGACGCCCAGTTCTCCACCGCGTAGCTCGCCACCTGGGAAACCGCGTAGTCCTCGCTCCCGTAGAGCCGGATGAGCTCGTCGCAGAAGAAGAGGGTGGAAGCGGTCCCGTGGCGGCGCTTGCCGATCTCGTCGAAGCGAAGCCCCAGCTTGCGGGCGATCTGGTAGAGCCATTCGAAGTGGCCCGCCTCGAAGCGGAAGGTACCGCCCTGGACGGTGCCCTCGGTGCCCACCTTGTCGGGATCGTAGTCCTGGATTTCCGCCGGCCGCCGGGCGCCGTGGGGGTTGAAGATCACGCCGATCTCGTTGGCCAGGATCTCCTTGGAAGCCCGCATGCCCTCCAGGGTGTCGGCGTTGATCATCTTGTGGAGCTGGGCCACCAGGAACTGGTTGGAGAACACGGAGAACTGAACGACGAAGGCCCGGATCTGGGCCTCGTTCTGCTCCCCCCGCTTGAACCAGGCGGTATAGGCGTTGCGGGTGATGACCCGGTGGGTCAGCAGCTCCCGGTTGATCCGGTTCTGGAACCTCAGGAATTCCTTGCCTCGCTCGACGCTATAGCCGGGCCGCCCCGCCTGGATCGCCTGAAGGGAAGGCGCGGTGAGCCCCGCAAGTCCCCGGCGTGCGGCGTAATCCTGAAGTTCGCCCGCGAGCACGGCGCTCCTCCCATTCTTTGGGTCAAATCCCTTAAGTATTTGACCCCCATCGCCGGGGCTTGGTTTACCGCCCTCCTCTTTCCGGGGTGGGAGACTTCCCAGGCGAAGCGTCCGGCTGCCGCTCGGGGGCAGCCGCCTGGAACGCGGGAAGCGCCTCGCAACGCTCGGCGATGGCCCCTAGGGCGGGATACAGCGCGAGATCGCACCCGAAGCGCCGGGCGTTATAGAGCTGGGGCACAAGGCAGGCGTCGGCCAGGGTCGGCCGATCCCCATGGCAGTAGGGCCCGGTGGCGGCGTCCTTCGAGAGCAGGGCCTCCAGGGCAGAGAGCCCTTCGGCGATCCAGTGGCAGACCCACCGGCGCCGGGCCTCTTCCCCCAGGCCCAGGGACGCCTCCAGGTACACCAGCACCCGCCGGTTGTTGAGCGGATGGATGTCGCAGGCGATGGTCTGGGCCAGGGACCGCACCCGGGCCCGCCCCCAGGGATCCGCCGGCAGCAGGGGCGGATGCGGGTGGCGCTCCTCCAGGTATTCCATGATGGCCAGGGACTGGGTGAGCACCCGGTCCCCGTCCACCAGCACCGGCACGAACCCCTGGGGATTGAGGGCCCGGTGTTCCGGGCGGTGCTGCTCGCCGCGGACGAGATGGACGAACCGGGGCTGGTACTCGAGTCCCTTCAGGTGAAGCGCGATGCGCACCCGGTAAGCGGCGGAGCTGCGGTGGTAGGTGTAGAGCTGCAGCACAGGGTCCCCCATCTATCAACTTCCCTGTCCCCGGCGATAAGGCTGTACTTCCTGGTCGATCGCCCCGAAGATGGACCGCCCTTCCGCGTCCAGCATCTCGATGCGCACCCGGTCGCCGAACCGGAGATAAGGGGTCTGGGCCGCGCCGGTCTCGATCAGCTCCTGGGCCCGCTTCTCGGCGATGCAGCAGAAGCCGCGGGAAGGGTCGGCGTTGGACACCGTTCCCGAGCCGACGAGGGTGCCGGCGCCCAGGCGCCGGGTCCGGGCGGCATGGGCCACGAGGGCCGGAAAGTCGAATGTCATGTCCTCCCCCGCCTCGGGAGCGCCGAAGAGGGTCCCGTTGACCTGGACCCGCAAGGGCAGATGGACCCGGGCGCCGTCCCAAGCCGCACCCAGCTCGTCGGGGGTGACCGCCACCGGGGAAAGGGCGCTCGCGGGCTTGCCGTGGAGAAAGCCGAACCCCTTGGCCAGCTCCGCGGGAATCAGGTGGCGCAGGGACACATCGTTCACCAGGACCAGCAGGACGATCTGCTCGCCCGCTTCGGCGGGGCCGGCCCCCATGGGCACGTCGTCTGTAATCACCGCCACTTCCGCCTCGAAGTCGATGCCCCAGTCCTCCGACTCGGCGAGAATGGGGTCGTGGGGGCCGAGGAAGCCGTCCGAGCCCCCTTGGTACATGAGGGGGTCCGTTTCCGAGTTGGGGGGCATCTCCGCGCCCCGCGCCCGCCGCACCCGCGCCACGTGGGGGAGGTAGGCGCTCCCGTCCAGCCACTGGTAAGCCCGGGGCAGGGGCGCCGCCAGGGCTTCCGGATCGAGCGGGAAAGCGCCGGGCATGCAGCCCTCGTTGAGCAGCCGGTAGACCGAACCGAGGGCCGGGCAGCAGGCCTCCCAGTCGTCCAGGGCCGCCTGGAGGGTCGGGGCGATTTCCGGCACCGGGACCGCCGTCGTTAGGTCGTGGGACACGACGACGAGCGTCCCGTCCCGCCCGCCGGACCTGAGGCTGCCGAGCTTCACGGCTTGGCGAAGTCCTTCCAGGAGTCCACGTACTCCCGCCACTCGATCATCTCCGCGGCGGGGGTCACGTCCAGGGCGTCCCGGCTATCCACCATCACCGCCACCTCGTTGGTCTCCCTGCGGGCCGCTGCGGCGGCGAAGGCCTTGGGATGGGGCCCGTGGGTGAAGCCCGAGGGGTGTAAGGTGATCATGCCGGGGCGGATATTGTCCCGGGAGAAGAACTCGCCCCGGTGGTAGAAGAGCACCTCGTCGTAGTCGTCGTTGTTGTGGAAAAAGGGCACCTTGAGGGCCCCGGGGTCCGATTCCAGCGGGCGCGGGCAGAAGGTGCACACCACGAAGCGGGGCGCGACGAAGGTGGTGTGGGCCGAGGGGGGCAGGTGGGCCCGGTGACTCATCAACGGGCGCAGGTCCCGCCAGTTGATGCGCACCGGGGCCAGGGTGCCGTGCCAGCCCACTGCGTCCAGGGGGTTGAAGGGGAAGGTCTGGGTGGAGAGGGCTCCCCGCCGCTTGATGACCACGCGCCACTCGGTCTCCCCCTGCTGGGCGCGGAAGGCCTCGTCCATGGCCGGCACGTCGAGCGCCGCCGGGTCGAACACTGCGTGCTCGCCGGCGATGCCCTTTTCCGGCAGCCGGTAGCTCTCGTTGGTCGCTTCCAGGAGGAGCAGCACCACCGGGCCGCTCGCCTCGATGCGCCACAGGGTGCCTCGGGGAAGGAGGATGTAGTCCCCGTCCCGAAACGCCAGACGGCCGTAGTCGCAGAAGAGGTCCCCGGCGCCTTCATGGACGAAGGCGAGCTCGTCCCCGTCGGCGTTGCGCACCAGGTGATCCATGACGCCTTCGGCCCGCCACAGCCGCAGTTGCAGATGGGGGTTCGCCAGCAGCAAGGTTGCGTCCCAGGGAGAGGCGCTCCCCCGTTCCAGCCGGTTGGTGTCGAAAGCCCGCGGCCGCAGGGGCCCCTCGAACCGGCTCCAGGCGGTGGGTGGATGGCGATGGTACATTTGGGTGGAAGGCCCGTAGAACCCCTCCCGGCCCAGCTCCCGCTCGTAGGTGCCCGGCGGCAGATCAGCGTGGGCCTGGCGGGAAGCGACGCCCTCGACTCGAGGAAAGGTGATCCACTTGGCCATAGGAAGGACTCCCTAGAGCGCTCCCCGCGCGATCTGCTCCCGCTCCATCGCCTCGAACAGGGCGCGGAAATTGCCTTCGCCGAAGCCCTCGTTGCCCTTGCGCTGGATCAGCTCGAAGAAGATGGGCCCGATCACGGTTTCGGTGAAGATCTGCAGCAGCCATCCTTCCTGGGGGGAGCCGTCGATCAGGATGCCGTCGCGCCGCAACCGCTCCAGGTCCTCCCCGTGGCCGGGAAGCCGCTCGTCCAGCGCGTCGTAGTAGGCCCCTGGCACTTCCAGGAAGCGAATGCCCCGCACCCGCAGCCGCCCCACGCTGGCGCAGATGTCGCCGGTGGCCAGGGCGATGTGCTGGATCCCCTCTCCCCGATAGGCGGCAAGATACTCCTCCACCTGGGACCTGTCATCGGCGGACTCGTTGATGGGGATGCGGATCTTGCCGCAGGGGCTCGCCATGGCCCGGGACTTGAGCCCCGTCGCGATCCCGTGGATGTCGAAGTAGCGGATCTCGCGGAAACCGAACAGCCGCTCGTAGAACCGAGCCCACTGGTCCATGCGGCCCCGGTGCACGTTGTGGGTCAGATGGTCGACGGCAGTGAGCCCCGCGGAAGGCACTGGGGGCGCGTCCACCGGGACGAAGTCCACGTCGTAGATGGTGGTGTCGCCGTAGCGGTCCACCAGGTAGATGAGGCTGCCGCCGATGCCCCGGATCGCCGGGATGGTGAGCTCCCCCGGTCCCACCGGACCGTAATAGGGCTTCGCGCCCAGCGCCAGCGCCCGCTGGAAGGCGGCCTGAGCATCCCGCACGCGGATGCCGAAGGCGCACACGGACGGTCCGTGGACCCGGGCGAAGGCCTGGGCGAAGCTGTGGGGCTCGTGATTGAGGATGAAATTGATGTCGCCCTGGCGGTACAGCACCACGTCCTTGGAGCGGTGGCGGGCGACGGGCGAGAATCCCATGCGCTCGAACAGCTCGGCGAGGCTGCGGGTATCGGGGGCGGTGTACTCGACGAACTCGAAACCGTCGGTACCCACGGGATTGGGCTGTTCCCCGGTCATCGTGCCCCTTTCGCGCCAGACGAAGCCAATGGTTTTCTTTTCGTTTGACTTTTCCCTCCCCCGTTCGTTCGTCCCGACGCGGGAAGGACGTATGCTAGGATTCGGCTGGGTGAAACCGCACCGCGGGCGTTGCCTGTGATAGCCAACCAGCGGAGCAAAAAGGCGTCTAACGGCAAGAGATCCGCGTTTTTCGTCTCCCTCATGCTGAGGAGGTAGCGCTTGAGCGTCGTCGCCACGTTCCAAGTCCAATTCCGGCGCTTTCTGGACCCTGCGGGCCGCGTGGTGCAGCCCCTTCCCCCCTTCGCCGCCGATCCCCGGAACCTGATCCCCCTGTACCGGACGATGGCCCTCACCCGCGCCTTCGACGCCAAAGCCATCGCCCTGCAGCGCACCGGGCGCCTGGGCACCTTCGCCTCTTCTCTGGGGCAGGAGGCGGTAAGCGTGGGCGTGGGCAGCGCCATGCGCCCCGAGGACGCGCTGCTCCCCGCGTACCGGGAATACGGCGCCCAGTTTCTCCGCGGCGTCACCATGACCGAAATCCTCCTCTACTGGAGCGGGGACGAGCGCGGGATGGACTTCTCCGGCCCGCCCCACGACTTTCCCATCTGCGTCCCCATCGCCAGCCAGGTGTGCCACGCTGCGGGGGTGGCCTACGCCTTCCAGTACCGGCGCGAGCCCCGGGTGGCGGTGGCCGTGTTCGGCGACGGCGCCACCTCCAAGGGCGATTTCTACGAGGCCCTCAACATCGCCGGCGTGTGGCGGCTGCCCGCGGTGTTCGTGATCAACAACAACCAGTGGGCCATCTCGGTGCCCCGCGCCCGCCAGACCGCCGCCGAAACCCTGGCCCAGAAGGCCGTCGCCGCCGGCATCCCGGGCGAGCAGGTGGACGGCAACGACGTGATCGCGGTGCGCCACGCCGTGGGTGAGGCCCTGGCCAAGGCCCGCGCCGGCGGCGGCCCCACCCTGATCGAGGCCCTCACCTACCGGCTTGGGGATCACACCACCGCCGACGACGCCAGCCGCTACCGGGACGCGGAAGCGGTGAAGGCCCGCTGGGCGGAGGAGCCCCTGTCCCGGCTGCGGGCTTACCTCGCCCGCTGCGGCGCCTGGGACCGGGAGCAGGAAGAGGCGCTGGAAAAGGAATGCGCCCGTCGAGTGCAGGCGGCGGTGGACGAGTTCCTGGCGATCCGGCCGCCGGGGCCGGAACAGATGTTCGACTGCCTCTACGCGGCGCTGCCCGCCGCGCTGGAAGAGCAGCGCGCCATCGCCCTCGCCTTCGCGCCGCGGACCGCCCCTTCCGAGGAGGGCAGGGATGGCTGAAGTCACCATGGTGGAAGCCATCAACATGGCCCTCGCCTGGGAGATGGCCCGGGACCCCGCGGTCATCGTGCTGGGGGAGGACGTGGGGGTGAACGGCGGCGTGTTCCGCGCCACCGTGGGGCTGCTCGCGCGCTTCGGCGCCGAGCGGGTGCTGGACACGCCCTTGGCGGAAACCGCCATCGCCGGGATCTCGGTGGGCATGGCGGCCCAGGGCCTCAAGCCTGTAGCAGAGATCCAGTTCACCGGCTTCATCTACCCGGCCCTGGACCACATCGTCAACCATGCCAGCCGCATGCGCCATCGCACCCGGGGACGCCTCTCCTGCCCCATGGTGCTGCGCTCCCCGTGCGGCGCCGGCATCCATGCGCCGGAGCACCACTCGGAGAGCGTGGAGGCTTTCTTCGTCCACGTACCCGGGCTGCGGGTGGTCATTCCTTCGTCTCCCCAGCGGGCCTACGGGCTGCTCCTCGCCGCGATCCGCGACCCCGATCCGGTCATCTTCCTTGAGCCCACCCGCCTCTACCGCCTGTTCCGCCAGGAGGTGGCGGACAACGGGGAGGCTCTCCCCCTGGACGTGTGCTTCACCCTGAGGGAAGGCAGCGACGTGACCCTGGTCTCCTGGGGCGCTACGGTGCACGAGACCCTGGCGGCCGCCGACACCCTGGCGGCGGAAGGGATCTCCTGCGAGGTGATCGATGTGGCCACCCTCAAGCCCCTGGATCTGAGCACCATCCTGACGTCGGTCGCCCGCACCGGCCGCTGCGTCATCGTCCACGAGGCAGCGCGCACCGGAGGTTTCGGCGCCGAGATCGTGGCGGGCCTCGCCGAGCGTGGCCTTCTCAGCCTCCTCGCCCCGGTGGAGCGGGTCACGGGCTACGACGTGGTGGTACCCCTCGCCCGGCTCGAGTACCAGTACATGCCCAACGTGGAGCGCATCGTCGCCGCCGTGCGCAAGACGCTCAAATTCGCGTAACGCGAAAGGTTGAACCGCAGAGACCCAGAGGCACGATGAGGATCTTCAAGCTTCCCGACCTGGGGGAGGGACTGCACGAGGCGGAGATCGCCCAGTGGCACGTCCAAGAGGGGGACCAGGTACAGGCCGACCAGCCCCTGGTGTCCGTGGAAACCGCCAAGGCCATCGTGGACATCCCCGCGCCTTACGCCGGGCGCATCGCCAAGCGCTTCGGAGAGCCCGGGGAAGTGGTGCACGTGGGGGCGCCCCTGGTCGGCTTCGAGGGGGAAGCCGCCGAAGAGGACGCGGGCACCGTGGTGGGCCAGATGCCCGCGCAGCAGCGTCCGGTGGTGGAGGAGGCCCCGGGGCTGGTGGCCCGGCCGGCGGGCGGCGGCATCAAGGCGACCCCGGCGGTGCGGGCCCTGGCCCAGAAGCTCCAGGTGGATCTCGCCATGGTCACCCCCACCGGCCCGGACGGCTTGATCACGGCGGCCGACGTGCAGCGGGTGGCGCGCATCCTGGCCGAGGCGGGGCCGCGGGAGGTGCTGCGGGGCGTGCGGCGCGCCATGGCCCAGAACATGACCCTGGCCAACGCCGAGGTGGCCTCGGCCACCCTGGTGGAAGACGCCGACATCCACGCCTGGCGGCCGGGGGAGGACGTCACCGTGCGCCTGATCCGGGCCCTGGTGGCCGGCTGCCGCGCCGAGCCGGCGCTCAACGCCTGGTACGACGCCCAGGCCATGGCCCGCTGGCTGGTGAAGGACGTGCACCTGGGGCTGGCGGTGGACACGCCGGACGGCCTGTTCGTCCCGGTGATCCGCAACGTGGACAAGATGGAACCCCCGGCGCTGCGCAAAGCCATCGACAAGCTGGTGGAAGACATGAAGGCCCGGCGCGTGCCGCCGGAGGACCTGAGGGGCAACACCATCACTCTCTCCAACTTCGGCATGATCGCCGGCCGCTACGCCGCGCCCGTGGTGCTGCCGCCCACGGTGGCCATCCTGGGCGCCGGGCGTATCCGGGAGGCAGTGGTGGCGGTGCAAGACCGGCCCGCCGTGCACCGCCTCTTGCCCCTGTCCCTCACCTTCGATCATCGCACCGTCACCGGCGGGGAGGCGGGCCGCTTCCTGGCGGCCGTGATCGCGGACCTGGAAAAGCCGGCGTGATGAATCACCGGAATAACCACGGAGGCGCGGAGGCACAGAGGGAGAGCGATTTTTCCGAAACGCAAAGGGCGCGAAGCGCGCAAAGCAAAAACGATTTCCTCTTTTCGGGATTTTCTTTCGCACCCTTTGCGCCCTCTGCGTTAAAGAAATCTTTTCTTCTGCTCTGTGCCTCCATGCCTCTGTGGTTCGCGCTAGAGGCGGCCCAGGCAGACGAGCGTTACGACGCCCTGCGCCGGCGCATGGTGGAGGAGGTGGCCCGGATGGCCGCCCTGACTGCGGCCGAGACCGGCCGCACCAAGCTCGATGCCAAAGTCATGGCGGCGCTCGCCCGGGTGCCCCGCCACCAATTCGTCCCTTCGGGCCAGGCGCCCTACGCCTACGAGAACCGACCCCTGCCCATCGGCCACGGCCAGACCATCTCCCAGCCCTATATCGTGGCCCTGATGACCGATCTGCTGGAGGTGAAACCGGGCCACAAGGTGCTGGAAGTGGGCACCGGCTCCGGCTACCAGGCGGCGGTGTTGGCGGAGATGAGCGCCCAGGTCTTTACCATCGAGATCATCGAGCCTCTGGGACGCACGGCCGATGAGCGGCTCAAGCGTCTGGGCTACCGCCAGGTGCGGGTGCGCCTGGGCGACGGCTATTACGGCTGGCCGGAGGAAGCGCCCTTCGACGCCATCATCGTCACCGCCGCGGCAAGCCACATCCCGCCGTCCCTGGTGCGCCAGCTCAAGCCCGGGGCACGCATGGTAATCCCGGTCGGCGCGCCCTTCCTCACCCAGCACTTGATGCTGGTGCGCAAGAACGCCGAGGGAACCGTCGAGAGCCGCCAGATCCTGCCGGTGAGGTTCGTGCCCCTCGTGGGAGGTCACTAGCCCGGGCTAGCTGAGCGCCGCAAAGAATGTTTGATGACGCTCGCTCCCTCCTCCCTCATCCAGCGCCCCCCGTTTCCCGTTCCTCCGGCACTCCCCCGCTCTTCGCCGTCGCCCTGGTCTCCGCCGCGGCCCTCGCCTACGAGGTGCTGCTTACCCGCATTTTCTCCATCGTCCTGTGGCACCACTTCGCCTACATGATCATCAGCGTGGCGCTGCTGGGCTACGGGGCCGCGGGATCTGTGGTGAGCGCGCTGCGGGCACCGCTGGAACGGCGCTATGATCTCGCCTTCGTCGTCGCGGCGGCCCTCTTCGGCTCGACCGCCCTCTTCTGCGGCCTGGCGGCCCAGCACGTAGGGTTCAACCCCTTGGAGCTCGCCTGGACCGGCCGCCAGCTCGCGCGCCTGGCAGCGGCCTACGCCCTGCTCGCCCTGCCCTTCTTCTTCGCCGCGGTGTGCGTGTGCCTGACCCTCACCCGCTTCGGCGCCGAGATCCCGCGGGTGTACAGCTTCGACATTCTGGGGGGCGCCTGCGGCAGCCTCGGCATCGTGGCGGCCCTGTTCGCCCTCGCTCCCGGACAGGCCCTGGGTCTGGTCGCCGGCACCGGCGGCGCGGCCGCGGCGGCCGGTGCCTTCCGGCTGGGCCGGCCGCGCCTGGGCGCCGCCCTCCTCGCCCTCGTCATCGCCGGCGCCGCGGGACTGCCGGACGGGCTCACGCGGCTCAAGCTCTCCGAGTACAAACCCCTGGCCCAGGCCCTGGACGTCCAGGGCGCGCACTTGGACTTCGAGACCTCTTCCCCTTTGGGCCTGGTGAGCGTGGTGGAGAATTCGGTGGTGCCTCTGCGCCACGCGCCCGGGTCGTCCCTGAACGCGCCCCAGGGGCCCCCGTTCCAGCTCGCCGTGTTCATCGATGGGGACGGGCCCCACGCTATCGACCGCTTCGACGGCGGGCGCGAGTCCCTCGAATACCTGGACTTCGTCACCTGGGCACTTCCCTATCACTTGGTGGTGCGACCCGCCGTGCTGGTACTGGGCGCCGGCACCGGCACCGACCTGCTCCAGGCCCATTACCACGGCGCCCGCTCAGTAGATGCGGTGGAGCTGAACCCCCAGGTGGTGGAGCTGGTGGAGCGCCGCTACGCCGAGTTCTCGGGGCGGCCCTACCATCTCTCCGGGGTGCGCCTCCATCTCGCCGAAGCGCGGAGCTTCGTGGCGAGGGACCGGAACCATTACGACCTGATCCAGTTGACCCTCCTGGACGCCTTCGGCGCCTCCAGCGCGGGCCTGCACGCCCTGGCCGAAAGCTATCTCTACACGGTGGAGGCTTTGGAGGCTTATCTCGCCCGGCTGCGGCCCGGCGGGCTGCTGGCCATCACCCGCTGGGCCACGGTTCCACCCCGTGACGCGCTCAAGCTCTTCGCCACCGCCGTCGTCGGCCTGGAGCGCGCGGGCGTGGCCGATCCCGGCCGCCAACTTGCCATGGTCCGGGGATGGCGGACCGTAACCCTGCTAGTGAAGAACGGGAGCTTCAGCGCCGAAGAAGTGGAACGCATCCGGGCCTTCTGCCGCACCCGGTCGTTCGACCCGGTTTATTTCCCCGGCATGGAGCGGACCGAAGCCAACCGCTACACGGTCCTACCCCAGCCTTGGTACTACGAAGGGGCCCAGGCGCTCCTTTCCCCCGACCGGGACGCCTATCTCGCCCGGTACAAGTTCGCCATCGCGCCGGCCACCGACGACCGGCCCTATTTCTTCAATTCCTTCAAGTGGCGCTCGGCGCCCGAATTCCTGACGCTGCGCCGCCAGGGGGCGCTGCCGCCCATCGACTGGGGCTATCCGGTTCTGGTCGCCACCCTGCTCCAGGCCCTGCTGGCGAGCGCCGTGCTGATCCTGCTGCCGCTCAAGTTTCTGCGGCCGGGACCGGTGTCCGCCCGGGCTGCGCCGGCCTGGCGGATCGCCACGTACTTCGCCGCGGTGGGGCTCGCCTTCATGCTGATGGAAATCGCCTTCATCCAGAAGCTCACCCTGTTTCTGAGCCACCCCTTGTACGCGGTGGCCGTCGCTCTAGCCGGCTTCCTGTTGTTCGCCGGCTTGGGAAGCCGCTTCGCCGCTCGCTACACCCGGGAGCCGGGCCGCCGCCCGGATCCCCTCTGGCGGGCGGTGCTCCTGCTTTGTGCCGGCGCGGCGCTCGCTCTCATGGCGCTGCCGCTCCTCACCGATCATGGGATCGGGCTGCCCGACCCGGGCCGCATCGCGCTCGCTCTGGCCCTCATCGCTCCGATCGCCTTTCCCATGGGCATGCCCTTTCCCCTCGGCCTCGCCCGCGTGTCCCGGCACTGGGGACACTGGGTACCGTGGGCCTGGGCCATCAACGGCTGCGCCTCGGTGGTGGGCGCCGTTGCCGCGAGCCTTCTCGCCGTGCACGCGGGGTTCACGGTAGTGGTGCTGGCGGCGCTCACCCTCTATCTCCTCGCCGCCGCCAGCTTGCCGCGACGGAACTAGATTTTCGGTGTTTTCCGCTTCAATTTAATGATCCAACCGCGCGTCCGGCTTGATCTCCCCTGCCAGGCGCAGGCCCCAGAGGGCGGCCAGGGGACCCACCGTCTCCAGGATGGCGATGGCGGCGAGCACGGTGGTGGTCAGGGACGCGGTGATCCCGGGGTAGAGCTCTTCGGTCATCTTAAGCAGGCCGATAGCCATGGCCGCCATGGGCACGAGGGAGAGCCCCAGCCCGAAAGCCTGGGCCGGGGAAAGTCCCGAATACCGGCCCGCCACGAACACGACGGCGGACTTAGCAATGAAGCGGGCGAGGACGAAGGCCACCGCCAGCAGGCCCGCCCGGGCGAGCTCTTCCAGGTGCAGGTTGGCGCCCGCCACCACGAACAGCACCACGAAGAAGATGTCGCCCCCGTGGCCGAACTCCACCTCCAGGAGCGCCTGGCGCCGGTCCAGGTTGCGGCACAGGACCCCCAGGGCGAGGAGCGTGAGCAGGATAGACACATGGAGCGCCTGGGCCGTGCCCACCGCCAGGACGATCACCCCCACCAGCAAGGCGAACTGGGCGCTGTCCCGATGCCCGATGAGCTGGCCGAGCCGGATGGTGAGGTGGGCGAGGACGTAGGCGAGGAGCAGCGACCCGGCCACCTGGTACAGGGGGTGCAGGACCGCCACCACCCAATCGGCCTGTTGCTCCTGGTGCAACCAGGGCAGAATCGCGATGAAGAAGAAAAATGCCAGGAGGTTGTTGATGGCGATCAGGGTGAGGGCCCGGTCGCTCACCGGGCCCTGGGCGTCGAACTCCCGCATCACCAGCAGCATCACCGCGGGCGAAGAGGAAATGCCGATGGCGGCGGCGATGGCGGCGTGCACGGGGGGAAAGTCGAACGCGGCGAGCACCCAGTAGGCGGCGGCGAAGGAGGCGAAGCATTCCGCCAAGGCGGTCGCCAGCACGGCCCGGTCGTTGCGCAGGGACGGGACGTGGAGCCGCCGGCCGATCTGGAACAGGATGAGGCCGAGGGCTGTGTCGACGAAAATCCCGGCGCCCGCCACCATGGAACGGGTGAAGACGTCCAGCACGCTGGGCCCAAGCAGGAAGCCGATGGCGATATAGCCGGTGATGCGCGGCACGTAGCGGCTGCGGTGGGCGATCTCGCCCCCCACCAGGCCGGCCCACAGCACCAGGCCGAAAATCACCAGCGTGTTGATCTCCGGTGGCCACGCCGGAAGGAAGTCCAAGGACATGGAGAGGTTTCTGGAAGGGGTGCCCCGCGCCGCCCGCCGGATCACCTGGCCGCGGGTCGGACCGCCGGCGGCGCGAAGATCTGTTCCATCTCCCGGCGGAAACGGACCGCCTCGCCGTCCGTAAGCTCCACGTCACCCCAGGTGATCAGGTCGTCGGCCGCCACTGGGCGCTTGAGCTTCGCCCCGTGGGCCAGGCCGATGGGGAGTCCCTGCAGGGCGAGGGAATCTCGGGCGGGCAGCAAGTGTCCATACACGGTGTGCCCCCCTTCCCCGTCCAGCGTCTCACCCGCCCGGAGATCCCGCTTGGCCCTGGCCACCACGTCGCCGAGGAAGTCCACGGGCGCGCCCGTGGGCTCCCGGCGCAGGGCCACGGACGCGACGCTGATCGCCAGTTCCAGCCCGATCAGATGGTACGGCTTGTACATGGCGGCGTAATTGCCGCTCGCATCGGTGATCAGGCCGTACTCCCGGAGGCAGCGGCGCACGTAGTCGCTGTCGGCGGCGAAGGTCACGTACACGCCCCAGCGCAGGCTCCGGCGCACCTGCCGGCCGTCCCGCAGGAGGCTGGACACCACCTCCACCTGCCCCCGGTGGTGGAGTGTCCCGCCCTCGCTGCGGGGCTTGAGCACCTGGGGCAGCTCGTCCACGCCGCAAGGCGGAAAAGAAAGCCCCTCGGGGGCGGGGACGAGGCCCGCGGCGTTGGCCACGGCCGCCATCTCGATGGCCGACTTGGTGCCGTCCAGGAAGGAATTGAACATCCGGGCGTTGAAGTCCCCCCGGGCCACCATTTCGGGGCTGAAGCCGTAATGGCCCCAGACCGTGTCGGGCGTGGAGCGATGGTACTCGGGGAGATACTTGGTCCCCTTGCCCGCGGCGATCACTTCGAACCCCGCGCTCCGGGCCCAGTCCACCAGCTCGCAGATGAGAGCCGGCTGGTCGCCGTAGGCCAGGGAATAGAGGACGCCCGCCTCCCGGCACCGACGCGCGAGCAGCGGCCCGGCCAGGGCGTCGGCCTCCACGTTCACCATGACGACGTGCTTGCCGTGCCGGCAGCACGCCAGCACGTGACGGATGCCGGCGGCAGGATCCCCGGTGGCATCGATCACCACCTCCACTGGGCCCGCGGCGATCAAGGACAGGGCGTCGTCGGTGATCCAGGTGCCGCCGGTGGCGAGGGCCGCATCCGCCGAGGGGGCGGCGTACCGGACCTGAGGCCAGCCCACCCGCGCCAGCGCCTCCCGCGCCCGCTGGGGCGACAGATCGGCCACCCCGATCACGTGCAGCCCCGGCGTCCTGGGAGCCTGGGACAGGAACATGGCACCGAACTTCCCGGCGCCGACCAGGGCGACGCGCACCGGCTTGCTTTGGGCGGCGCGCTCAAGCAGCAATCGATGAAGATTCATGGAGCAGGGTTCCTCGCCATCGGATCGAGAGGGAGCAGGAAGCGGCCCCTGGTGGGGGCGGCGAACGGGCGGCGGTATGTTACTGTAGAAGGGAGGGCTCCGTCACCCGATGCGCCCTCGCTTCCCCCTTGCCCGCGCGTCGCCTTTTCCTGCACGATCGCCAGTCGTTGAAAGGAGCACGTCCGTGTCGAACTCCCCCATCAGCCGTTATCCGGTTCCCGACCTCGAAAACCTGCCGGAGGACATCCGCACCCGCATCCTGAAGGTACAGGAGAAAGCTGGCTTCGTCCCCAACGTATTCCTCGCCCTGGCCCACCGGCCGGAGGAGTTCCGAGCGTTCTTCGCCTACCACGACGCCTTGATGGAAAAGGAAGGCGGCCTCACCAAGGCCGAGCGGGAAATGATCGTGGTGGCCACCAGCGGCGCCAACCAGTGCCAGTACTGCGTCGTGGCCCACGGCGCGATCCTGCGCGTCCGGGCGAAGAACCCCTTGATCGCCGACCAGGTGGCTGTCAATTACCGCAAGGCGGACATCACGGCGCGGCAGAAGGCCATGCTGGACTTCGCCCTAAGGGTGGCCCAGGAATCCCACCGGATCGGGGACGAGGACTTCGCCGTGCTGCGCTCCCATGGGTTTTCCGACGAGGACATCTGGGACATCGGGGCAATCGCGGCTTTCTTCGCCCTGTCCAACCGCATGGCCAACCTGATCAACCTGCGGCCGAACGAGGAATTCTATCTGCTGGGACGCGTGCCGCCGGAAAAGAAGAGTTGACCGCGGAGACGCGGAGGCACAAAGAAAAAAAGATTCCCTCTGTGCCACTGTAGGCCAACAATTTTTTGACGCCTTGCTCCCCGGAATTACCGGTCGATGCCGCCCAGGCACAGGTACTTGATCTCGACGAACTCGTCGATGCCATACTTGGATCCTTCCCGGCCCAGTCCCGACTGCTTCATCCCGCCGAAGGGCGCCACCTCGTTGGAGATGATCCCGGCGTTGATGCCCACCATGCCGAATTCCAGCGCTTCCGCCACCCGCCAGATGCGGCCGATGTCGCGGGCGTAGAAGTAGGAGGCGAGCCCGAACTCGGTGTCGTTGGCGAGCCGGATGACTTCTTCCTCGGTCTCGAAGCGAACGAGGGGCGCCACGGGACCGAAGGTCTCCTCCTGCATGAGCTTCATGCCGGGCTTCACTTCCACGAGCAGGGTGGGCTCGAAGAAGGTGCCGCCGAGCGGGTGGCGGCGGCCGCCCACCGCCACCTTCGCCCCCTTGGCCACCGCGTCGGCGATGTGCTCTTCCACCTTGGCGAGGGCCTGGGCGTCGATGAGAGGCCCCTGCTGCACGCCCTCCTCGAAACCGCTGCCCACCTTGAGGCCCACGATTCTCTCCCGCAACTTGGCGGCGAAGGCGTCGTACACCCGGTCCTGCACGAAAATGCGGTTCGCGCACACGCAGGTCTGGCCGGTGTTGCGGTACTTGGACGCCATGGCGCCTTCCACCGCTTCGTCCAGGTCCGCGTCGTCGAAGACGATGAACGGCGCGTTGCCCCCCAGCTCCAGGGAGATCTTCTTCACTGTGTCCGCCGACTGGCGCATGAGCAGCCGCCCCACCTCGGTGGAGCCGGTGAAGGTGATCTTGCGCACCAGGGGGCTGGCGCACAGCTCCCGCCCGATGGTAGGCGCGTCCCCCGTGATCACGTTGAACACCCCTTTGGAGATACCGGCCCGGTGGGCAAGCTCGGCCAGGGCCAGGGCCGAAAGGGGCGTCTGCTCGGCGGGCTTCACCACCACCGTGCAGCCCGCCGCCAGGGCCGGAGCGCATTTGCGGGTGATCATGGCGTTGGGGAAGTTCCAGGGGGTGATCGCCCCGCACACGCCCACTGGCTGCTTGATCACGACGAGGCGCTTGTCCGGCTGATGCTGGGGGATCACGTCGCCGTAGATGCGCTTCGCCTCCTCGGCGAACCACTCCACGAAGGACGCCCCGTAGGCGATCTCGCCCCGGGACTCGGCGAGGGGCTTGCCCTGCTCGGCAGTCATGAGGCGCGCCAGGTCTTCCTGGTTGTCCATGATGAGCTGGTACCAGCGCTTGAGCGCCGCCGAGCGCTCCTTGGCGGTCTTGGCGCGCCAGGCCGGCCAGGCGGCGTTCGCCGCCTCGATGGCGCGCCGGGTTTCCTGGGCGCCCATGTCCGGGACCCGGACCAGCTCGGACCCGTCGGCGGGATTGCGCACCGGGAAGGTCTTGCCGCTATCGGCCTCGATCCATTCGCCGTCGACGTAGCAGCGGTTCTTGAGCAGGGATGAATCCTTGAGGGTGAGCATGGCAGTACCCCATGAGCTTGAATCCGGAAGAAACGTTTATATTTTACATCGCGTCGGAGCGGCCGGATTCGGGCCTGCCTCCCGTCCTGGCGAACGGTGCGGGCGCCAGGGTTCCCGGGCGGAGGGAGCCTCAGAAGGTGCCCGGGTAGGCCCCGCCGTCGATCAGGATGTTCTGACCGGTGATATAGCCCGCCTGGGCGCTGCACAGGTAGGCGCACAGGTCACCGAACTCGCCGGGATCGCCGAAGCGCCCCGCCGGGTTCGCTCGCATGCGCTCTTCGCGAACCTCCTCGACGCTCTTCCCCGCCACCTGGGCCGCATGGGCGATGGTGGCCCGAAGCCGCTCGGTATCGAAGGGTCCCGGCAGCAGGTTGTTGATGGTGACGTTGTGCCGCACGGTCTTGCGGGCGAGGCCAGCCACGAACCCGGTGAGCCCCGCGCGGGCGCCGTTAGAGAGCCCCAGGATGTCGATGGGGGCCTTCACCGCGCTGGAGGTGATGTTGACGATACGTCCGAAGCGCCGGGCGATCATGCCGTCCACGGTGGCCTTGATGAGCTCGATGGGAGTCAGCATGTTGGCGTCCAGGGCGGCGATCCAGTCCTCCCGGGTCCAGTCGCGGAAATCGCCCGGGGGCGGGCCGCCCGCGTTGTTCACCAGGATGTCCGGGGCGGGGCAGGCGGCGAGGGCCGCGCAGCGGCCTTCCGCCGTGGTGATGTCCACCGCCACCGCCGTCACCCCCACGCCGGTGGCGGCGCGGATTTCCTCCGCGGTGCGCTCCAGCGGCTCGCGGGTGCGGGCCACTAGGGTCACCTCCACCCCTTCCCGGGCGAGGGAGAAGGCGCAGGCCCGTCCCAGTCCTTTGCTCGAGGCGCACACCAGCGCGCTGCGTCCGCGGATTCCCAGGTCCATGGGGGATGCTCCTTTCGAAAAACCGTCATTATGGTTCGGCACCGGGCCCGTCCGGAAGGCGGGGGAGCGGCCCTATTGCTATAATCGGCGGTCGGGAACAAGAAAAGGAACGGTTCATGCCCTCCAGCTCCCTCCTGCGCCTCGCGAGCTTCGCCGCCCTGGGTTTCCTCTCCGCCTGCGCCACCGCCCCCGACCGCCGCGATCCGCTGGAGCCCTTCAATCGGGAAATGTTCCAGTTCAACCAGGATTTCGACGAAAAGATCGCCAAGCCCGTCGCCGAGGTCTACCGGAACACCGTGCCCGTGCAGGTGCGCAAGGGCGTGCGCAACTTCTTCGCCAACCTGGGGGACGTCATCGTCTTCGTGAACGATACGCTGCAGATGAAATGGCATGACGCGGTCAACGACGCCGGCCGCGTCATGGTGAACACGACCCTGGGCTTGGGCGGCCTCATGGACGTGGCCTCCGAGCTGGGGGTGGAAAAGCGCAACGAGGATTTCGGGCAGACCCTGGGCTACTGGGGCCTTCCCGCCGGGCCGTACCTGGTGCTGCCCATCCTCGGGCCCAGCACGTTCCCGCGGGACACGGCGGGCATCGTCGGCGACTTCTACGCATGGCCGGTAAGCTACGTGGAGGACGACGCTGTGGCCGGGGGACTCGGCGTGCTAAGGTTCATCCAGGTCCGGGCGGACCTGCTGGGGACGGAAGACCTGCTGGAGCAGGCGGCCCTGGACCGCTACGTCTTCGTGCGCGACGCCTACCTCCAGCGCCGGGAAAGCCTCATTCGGGACGGCCGGCCGCCGAAGCTGGAGGAAGAAGAATGAAACCGGGATCGGGCGGGATGAACCCAATCCCGCAGTGAAGCCGAAGCCGCCCATGGACACCGACTACGTCGAGCTCTACCGCCCGCCCGACGTGCAGGCGCTGGCGCTCATCAAGCTGCACCTGGACGCCCAGGGAATCCGCTACTACGTGGCCGGCGAGAACTTCGGCAGCCTCTTGCCGGTGACCACCCTGGGGGAGATGCGCTTGATGGTGGACCGCCGGGACGCGGAGCGCTGCGCCGAAATCCTCCGGGAGCAACTGGCCATCGAAGTTCCCCCGCCCCTCTGACCGGGTTGCCCCGATCCCCTTCCTTCACACCCCCGCCTTCAGCGCCGCAATGCGCTCGTCCAGGGGCGGGTGGGACATGAACAGGCGCTTCAAGCCCCCGCCGGTGCGCCCGGAGATGCCGAACGCGGCAATCTGGTCAGGCAGGTGGGGCTCCTCATAGACCCGTTTCAGGCGCTCCAGCGCCGCGATCATCTTGTCGCGGCCCGCGAGCTGGGCGCCGCCCCGGTCGGCGCGGAACTCCCGCTGCCGGCTGAAGTACATGACGATGATGCTGGCGAGGATGCCGAACACGATCTCGGCCAGGATGCTGGTGATCCAGAAGGCCGGGCCGTGCCCGTTCTCGGTCTTGAACACCGCCTTGTCCACGATATTGCCCACCACCCGCGCCAGGAAGATGACGAACGTGTTGACGATGCCCTGGATCAAGGCGAGGGTCACCATGTCGCCGTTGGCGATATGGCTGACCTCGTGGCCCAGCACCGCTTCCACCTCATCGCGGCTCATCTTGTGGAGCAGGCCGGTGCTGACCGCCACCAGGGCGTTGTCCTTGCTCATGCCTGTGGCGAAGGCGTTAGCGTCCGGAGCCTCGTAGATCGCCACCTCCGGCATGCCGATGCCGGCTGCCTGGGCCTGGCGGCGCACCGTCTCCACCAGCCAGCGCTCCAGCTCGGTTCTCGGCTCCTCGATCACCACGGCCCCCGTCATGCGCTTGGCGCTCCACTTGGACATGGCGAGGGAGATGAAGGCGCCGCCGAAGCCGAACACCGAGGCAAAGACCAGCAGGGCGGTGTAGTTGAGGCCGCCCTGCTGGGCTAGGTACGAATCGATCCCGAGCAGCCGCAGCACGATACCCAACACCACGATGACGGCCAGGTTGGTCACCAGAAACAGGAAGATGCGCTTGACCATCGAACCACTCCCTTGAGTTGATCTTTTCCGGGGCTTGCACGACCCCTCCTTAGATTGGGTCGGAAGGGCCGAAGTTCAATAAGTTAGAACTCCGTCCGCGCGGCAGCCCGGTCCGGCGGAGCGTATTGTAGCGCCTGCATCCCCCGCCCGCGTATCGCTCCCGTCGTCTCCTCAGCGCAGGGTACCGCGCACCGTCAGGGCGATCCCACCTAGGATCAATCCGATTCCTACGCCTTGATGGAGCTGGGGTTCCTCGCCCAGGAACGCCACGGAAAGCAGTGTCCCGAAGGCGGGCATCAAGTGGATGAAGAGCCCCGCCCGGGACGGGCCCACTTCCGCCACCGCCCGGTTCCAGCACAGGTAGGACAAGATCGAAGGGAAAACGGCGAAATAGGCGAGGCTCGCCACTGTCGCGGCGCTCAACTCCATCATCTTCCCCGCCCCCAGCTCCCATAGATAGAGGGGTAGCAGCACCACCACCCCCGCCGGCACGATCACCCCCAGGAACGCCAGGGGATCCAGTCCCGGCGGCCGCGCCCGCAGGAGGACGGTGTAGACCGCCCAGGAGACCACCGCCGCCAGCACCCACAGATCGCCTTCGGCGAGCCGCACCTCGAGCAGTGTTTGCGGCTCCCCCCGGGTCACGATCGCCAGCACCCCGACGAGGGATACGGCCACCCCCAGCGCCTGGCGCCAGGCAAGCCTTTCGCCGAGGAATGCCCATGACAACGCCATGATGGCCACCGGGATCGACGAATTGAGCAGCACGGCATTGGTGGCGGTGGTGGACTGCAGGCCCGTGTAGACCAGGGTGTTGAACCCGGCCACCCCGAAGATGCCCAGGGCCACGAGCACCGGAAGATGGCCGAACACCAGGCGGCGCTGGGCCCACACCCGGGGCGCAACGAACGGGAGCAGCAGGAGCGCCGCACCGCACCAGCGCCAGAAGGCCATGGCGAGGGGCGGGATCGCTTCGCGCATCGCCCGGGCCAGCACGAAGTTGCCCGACCAGAACAGGGTGGCGGCCACGAGCAGGAGGTAGGGCGACGCCCTCGGAAAGCGCCCGGGCCCGTTCATGGCCCGGAGATCACGCGGAACCCGGGCCGAGGAGGATCAGTGGATCGCCTGGAGCCATGGCCCGTCGCCTCCCCATTCCAGGCGCGCCTCCAGCACCCGGGTGCCGAGCAGGACGATGCGCCCCTCCCGGCGGTTGTTCCCGGTATCGCTGTATTCGAAGCGGTAGCGCCGGCGGATGGCGAGCCGCCCGTCGGCATCCCGGCCAAGGCCCAGAGCAGCCACGCTTACCGTCTCGTCCAGGAGCTGGACCCCGGCCCGCTCGCACAAGGCCTTTCCCGCCTTGAGGGCCGCCTCCCGGGCCCGCAGGGCGTCGTACCAGAACACGAGCCCCGCCGCGAGCACGACAAAGGCGAGAATCTCCCAGGTCATGGCGGTCACACGCGACGGGCGAGGGGCAGGTTCACCAGCAGATTCTGGGGCTTCATGCGCAGCACTTCCCCCTCGTCCATGGCGAGCCCCAGGTAGACCGGCCGGCCGGCCACCGGAGCCAGCATGTCGGCCGGATTCTCGAACTCGAGCTGGAAAAGGCAGAGAAGACGCTCGAGCCGCCGCTCCTCCACTTCCACGCCCCGGTATAGGTCGTTCAGGATGCCGCTCGCCTCCGCGTCGAGCCCCACGTGCCAGCTCCAGCGCTCGTCCTCGATGCGCCCGAGGGGCCGGATGCGCACGCGAACCCCGTGGAAGTGCTCGACCCAGCGCTCCATCACCCGGGCGAGCGCCCGGGCCCCCGGCTGGGCCGGCCCCAGGGGCAGGACGGTATCGAAGCGCTCGTCCCGTTCCCAGTACGCCGAGGCGCTTTCTTCGGACAAGACGTCCAGCTCGATGGTGCGCACGGGGGTCCTGGACTGCACCAGGAGCTCTCCCAGGGAACCGAAGCCGCCTGTGGTGGCGTGCAGCTCCACCGTCTCCAGGTCGGCCGCCATGGCCCGCCCTTCCTGGAGCCGGATCTTCTGCGGGCGGAAGAACAGCTCCGCGGCCCGGGCCTGCAGGGCGTCCGCCGTGCCTTCCAGGATGCCGCGCAGGATGACCTGGGTGAGCTGGCGCACGAAGAGGGGCGGCACGCTCACGTTAGGCTCCCGGAAGAGGGCGAGGTAGCCCGCCTCCAGGGTCTCGGCGGCCAGCAGGCGCCGGCGGAAGCGCAGGAATAGCCGGTAGTTCTCCCGGGCGTCTTGGTCAGCGACGGCCTCGAGCTCGGCCTCGGGGACCTCCCGCCGGGGGCTCGCCACGAGGGCTTCGTGCAGCGCCCGTTCGGCGGGACAGGACTCCGGCACCGGCGCGAGCTCCGGCCGCGCCAGGTAGGCCCGCAGGAAGTCGTCGGTGACCCGCAACCGCCCGGCGCCGTCGCGCTCGAGCAGGTGGTAGCCGCAATGGGTCCAGAAGTCCGTCATGGATGGAGAACGGCGGGAGAAAGCACCGCCGGGAACGGAAGAAGCGGTCTCCGTGGGCGGCGCCGAGCCTATTTACCCGTCTCCATCGGTGAGGAGCGGCTTTTTGTTGGCCATTGGCCCTCCGCATCGGATTGAAGCCCATCGAGCCGGCGGGACGGGAACGAACGCTCCTTCCCGGCGTGCTTCCCGAAAGGGCGCGCGGGCATTATTCTAGCATGCTCTTCTTTCGCCCCATCCCCATTGGACCGGTCCGGCAAAGATGGCCGCAAAGCGCCCGAGCGTCTTGTTGGTGGACGACGACCCCGCGCTGCTCAAGCTGGTGAGCACGCGGCTTGCGTCGGCGGGCTACGCCGTGACCGCCGTCGAAAGCGCGGAGGCGGCCCTCTCGCGCCTCGCGCTGGCGCGGCCCGACGTGGTGGTCACCGACCTCAAGCTCCAGGGCCTGGACGGGATGGCCCTGTTCCAGTCGATCCGGGCCTCGGATCCCTCCCTGCCGGTCATCGTGCTCACCGCCCACGGCACCATTCCCGACGCGGTGGAAGCGACGGCGAGCGGCGTGTTCGCCTACCTCACCAAGCCCTACGACCCGGAGGTGCTGCTCGCCAAAGTGGCCCAGGCGATCCAGCTCTCCGGCGGCACGGCGCCCGGGGGCGACGACGAATGGTGCCGCGACATCATCACCCGCAGCGCGGCCGTGCGCACCGTGCTGTCGGAGGCCAAGATGGTGGCCGCCGGGGACGCGGCGGTGCTGATCCAGGGCGAGAGCGGCACCGGAAAAGAGCTGCTCGCCCGGGCGATCCACCGGGCGAGCCCCCGCCGCGGAGGGCCGTTCGTGGCCATCAACTGCGGGGCGATACCCGAGCCGCTCCTGGAGTCGGAACTGTTCGGCCACGTGAAGGGGGCCTTCACCGGCGCCCACCGGCCCCACACCGGGCTGATCCAGACGGCCCACCGGGGAACTTTGTTCCTGGACGAGATCGGGGACATGCCCACGCCCCTGCAGGTGAAGCTGCTGCGGGTGCTCCAGGATCGGGAGGTGCGGCCGGTGGGCACCACCCAGGCCACCCAGGTGGACGTGCGCTTCGTCTCCGCCACCCATCGGGACCTGCGCCAGGCGGTGGAGGAAGGGCGTTTCCGGGAGGACCTCTATTACCGGCTGGCGGTAGTGACCCTGCGCCTTCCGCCCCTCGCCGAGCGCCGGGAGGACATCCCGCTGCTGGCCAACCACTACTTGCACCTGCTCGCCCCCAAGTACCGCAAGGAGATCACGGGCTTCGCTCCGGAGGCCCTGGACGCCCTGATGACGGCCCCCTGGCCCGGCAATGTCCGCCAGCTCGCCAACGTGGTGGAGCAATGCTGCGCCCTCACCACGACGCCGGTGGTGCCGGTCGCCCTGGTGACCCGGGCCCTGCGGGAGAACCCGACCGAGGTCCTCTCCTACGCCGAGGCGAAAGCCCGGTTCGAGCGGGATTACCTGATCCAGCTTCTCAAGCTCACCCGGGGCAACGTGGCCGAAGCGGCGCGCCTCGCTCAGCGCAATCGCACCGAGTTCTATCGCCTCCTGCGCCGGGCGAACCTCCAGCCCGGCATGTTCAAATACGATCACCTGCCGGATGTGGCGCCGGGAGAAGAATCCGGCGCTTGAAGCCGGGGCGTCGCCCCCCGGCGACGCAAAATAATCTCTGAATCAATACCTTGCGACCGCACCGGGCGATCCCGTCGCGCCTAGGCGACGGCGGTGGCCCACCAGGCTCGTCGGCCTATCTGGCTATCCAATTGTTTTATGGATTTTTTCCTTTCTGGCACGGTCTTCGCGTGGAGGGATGGGAGCGCCGCTGGCGCCGTGTACCGGAAACTGCGAAGGGGGAAAAACGATGAGCAACCTTCATACGCGTGACGCGTCGCTCCTCATGGGGCTCAAACTGCTGGCCGCCGCCGCCGGAATCGCCACGGCGGCGCCCCTGGCCCTGGCGGCCGATCCGGCCGGCGCCGATGGCATGTTCCGCAGCTACGACGCGAACGGCGACGGTTGGGTGTCGCTGGAAGAGTTCCGCAAGAAAGGGGGCGAAACCGGGGCGTTCCGCGAGTCGGATCGGGACGGGGACGGCCGCCTCAATCCGGAAGAGCTGGTCAAGGCCAAGTCCTACAGCGACCGCATCCAGGCCGGCGAGTACGTGACCGACGCCTGGATCACGGCGAAGGTGAAGACCATGCTGCTCAAGGACAAGAGCGTGAGCGGCCTGAAAGTGAACGTGGAGACCAAGGACGGCGTGGTGCAGCTTTCGGGCTTCGTCAAGAACCGGCAGCAAGCGGAGCGCGCCGCCGAGATCGCCTCCCAGGTGCAGGGGGTGAAGAAGGTCGTCAACTCCCTGGTGGTGGAGTCGTAATCCGGGCGCCGCAAGCGCCGCACCCTTTGGCGCCGCCAAGGCCCCCTCCTCCCCATGGCGGCGCCGCGCGGGGCCGCAAGGCCCCGCGTTTCTTTTCTCACCGGGCGCGGGCCTTGCCCCCTTTCGCCGAGCGGGCGAGAAGGGGCCACAGGCTTTTGAGTGGGCGGGCGTTGAGCACGTCCTTCGCCTCCAGCCAGCCCCGCCGGGCCTGGCCCACGCCGTAGCGCAAATTGCCGAAGTCGAGCACGCTGTGGGCGTCGGAGCTGATGGCCACCAGCACGCCTTCGTCCTTGGCCATGCGGCAGTGCACGTCCAGGAGATCCAGCCGCTCGGGATGGGCGTTGAGCTCCAGGAAGCAGCCCCGTTCCTTCGCCTTGCGCACGATCTTCAGCATGTCCACGTCATAGGGTGGGCGCTCGTCGATCAGCCGCCCGGTGGGATGGGCGAGGATGGTGAAGTACGGGTGCTCCATGGCCTTGAGGATGCGCTCGGTCTGGCGCGCCCGGGGGAGATCGAACTTGCCGTGCACCGCCCCCACCACCAGCTCCAGGCGGGCGAGAACCGAATCCGGCAGGTCCAGGCGGCCGTCCTCCAGGATGTCCACCTCGATCCCCTTGAGGAGGCGGATGCCTTTCAGCCGAGCGTTCAACCGCTCTATCTCGTCGATCTGCTTTTCCAGCCGCCGGGGGTCGAGCCCATGGGCCACGGTAAGGCGCCGGGAATGCTCGGTGATGGCCAGGTACTCGAAGCCCAGCTTCCGCGCCGCCTCGGCCATCTCCTCCAGGGTGTTCTTGCCATCGGTCGCCTTGGTGTGGGCGTGGAGATCCCCCTTGAGGTCGGCGAGCTCCACCAGTTGCGGCAGGCGTCCGGCCCGGGCGGCCTCGATCTCCCCCTGGTCCTCCCGCAGCTCAGGCGGGATGTAGGGCAGATCCACCGTGGCGTAGACCTCCTCCTCGGTGCGGCCGGCGATTCGCTCTTCGCCCCGGTACACCCCGTACTCGTTCACCTTGAGCCCCCGCTCCTGGGCAAGGCGCCGGATGGCGATGTTGTGGGCCTTGGAGCCGGTGAAGTAATGTAGCGCCGCGCCGTAGCTCTCCTCCGCCACCACCCGCAGGTCTACCTGCAGCCCGCAGCGCAACACCACGGAAGCCCGGGTGCCTCCTTTCGACAGGACCTCCTTCACCTCCTCGTAGCCGGCGAAGCGCCGGACCGCCTCTTCAGGATGGGTGGTGGTCACCAGGATGTCCAGGTCCCCCACCGTTTCCCGCATACGCCGGAAGCTGCCCGCCACCACCACGCGACCCACGCCTGGGGCCTTCCGCAGGTGCTCCACCAGGGGCGCGGCGTACTGGGCCGCCACCGCCAGCTTGAAGCGGCGGGCGCTGGAGAGGTGGGCTTCCACCGCCTCCAGGATCTTCTCCTCGGTCTTGGCGCCAAAGCCCGGCAGTTCCCGGATGCGTCCGTCCCGGGCCGCCCGCGCCAGTTGCTCCAGGGTCTGCACCCCCAGGTCGTGATACAAGGCCTTCACCCGCTTCGGCCCCAGCCCGGGGATTTTCAGCAGCTCGGTGATGGCCGGTGGCAGCTCCTTGTGCAGCCGGTCGAGGAAAGCGAGGCGGCCGGTTTCCACTGCCTCCCTGATCTTGGCGGCCAGGTCTTCGCCGATGCCCGGCAGCTCGGTGAGATCCTCTCCCGCCTTGACCAGGACGGCGAGATCGCGCCCCAGCCCCTCCACCGTGCGGGCGGCATTGCGGTAGGCGCGCACGCGGAAAGGGTTGGCCCCCTGGATTTCGAGCAGATCGGCGATCTCCTCGAACATGGCCGCGATGTCCGCGTTATGCACGGCCATGGCGTTCACCCGCCCCAAAAACCTGACATCAGAGGGAGGAACCGGCCGAGCCGGCGTGGGTTCTCTCGTAGACCGCCTGGCATTGCACGCAACGGATAGCGGTGGGGAAGGCCTGCAGGCGTTCGAAGCCGATCTCGCCCCCGCAGTCGACGCAACGGTCGATCTCGCCCGCCTCCAGCCGCGCCAGGGCCGCCTCGATGTCGCGCAACTCCTGGACGTCCCGGTCCACCAGGGCGGCGTCCAGGGCCTCCAGAAAATCCGCCACCGACTCGTCCCCGGCGTCCCGCACCCGGTCGGAGAGCTTGGCGGCCAGCTCCGCGTCGGAGCGGGCCAGGGCTTCGCGGATGTCCTGGACGATCTGGCGCCGCCGCTCCGTCAGGCGCTTGCGCAAGGCCTTTTGCTGCCGCTGGTTCAGGCTTGTCATGGACGAAACCCTATCGCTCCCTCCCCTTGCTCATTGAGTAAGAGAGCGCCCTCTAGACCCCAGTCCCCGTTTCAGAATTTACCACGATCCCGCGGCTGAGCGGTGGGAAAGAAGTCGGACGGTCTGGCGATCCGCCCGAATCCTGTCCGGCGGTCGGTGGTTACGGAAGGAAACAAAAGCCGGCGCAGGAGCGCCGGCCCTGACGACGTTTGGAGGACGTTCAGGAGCGCCTGCCCTTCAGACCACTTGGCAGGCCTTTCATACCACCTGGCACGCCTGCCCGGCGGCCCGCAGCAGTTGTTCCACTTGGCGGGACAATCCACTCAGCAGCAGGCTTGAAACCGTCAGGGGCTCGCGCTGGGGCCCCATGACGATGCGGCTGCACCGGTAGCGCCGCGCGAATTCGGCGATGGTGGCAGCGCTGTAGCCCACTGCAACGTGGGATACGCACGGCACGCCCGCTTCCTCCAATGCTTCCCTCACCGGCGCAAGTTCCTTTTCCCCGTCCTCGCGATGAAACTGGGCGATATCATCGTCCTTGAAGAACATCCTCACGTGGCCGTTGAACGGCGTCTGTACGGATAACAGATGCACGCGGATCCGCCCTTGCCGGCACAGGCGGGTCACGTAATCCACCGCCCACTGCATATCCCGTTCGCTGGAGACCGGAAGCAACACGTTTTCAACCATGGTTTTCTCCCTTCATTCTAACGGCCACGGCGAGCCCTGCGCTTGCCCGGGCCATCGGATCAACGGGCCGACTCTTCCACTTCCACCGCATCTACTTCAGCCAGCTCCGCGGCTTCTCCGGCAGAACGGGCCGATAGCCACTTGCCGATCGCCACGACCAGCGCAGCGAAAGCCCACGGCGCCACCTGGTGCAGTAACGGAGCGTGCTCCTCGACCCAACCGCTCACCACCGGATCGGAGACGCCCATCTCTCCGGCCACGTAGCCCAGCAGACCCGCCCCGACGGTTACGATCACCGGGAAACGCCTCATGAGCTTGAGGATCACGGTGCTACCGTAGACGATAAGCGGAATGCTGATGCCCAGCCCTATTAGTAGGAGCAGCAGGCTGCCTTTCGCCGCTGCCGCGACACCGATCACGTTGTCTAAGCTCATGACAAAGTCGGCGACGATAATGGTCTTGATCGCGGCAAGCAGGTTGGAATGGGCGTCCATGTGCTCGTCTTCGTCCTGGGAGCCGAGCAAATTGATGCCGATCCACAGCAGCAACGCGCCGCCCGCGAGTTTCAAGTAGGGTAGTGTCAGCAGGTACGCTGCAAAGAAGGTGAGGATTACCCGCAGCGCGATAGCGCCGAAGCTGCCGAACAGAATCGCCTGCTTCTGCTGCTGCGGCGGGAGATTGCGACTTGCCAGGGCGATCACAACCGCGTTGTCGCCCGAGAGCAAGATGTTGATCATGACAATCTGAGCGAGAGCCACCCAGAATAGCGAACTATCAATCGAAAGCGTCTCCACCGGTCAAGCTCCTCGAAATCATTGACGGTTCGGCGCGACTCCATGTCGCAGCCGATGGAGACGAGCTTAGCGGGATAAGCTTAACCGGCCCTGTCGCGCAGCTTAAGGAAAGCTTGCGCGAAACTTAACGCGAGCTTACAGCCCGCAACGTCACGCACGGGCCTGGCGGGCGCTCGCCAAGTGCCCTTGGCGTTGCGATGAGCGCCGGACCTGCGGCACGCGGAGACAAAGTCGCGAGTTACGGGGAGTGAGAGGAAATTGGAGCGTTGAAGCTCACGCTAAAGGTGTTACCAATGCCATCGGCGTCATCGTCAAGGGAAATCTCGGCGCCGTGGATCCGGGCGATCTCCTGGGCGATGGCCAAACCCAGGCCACTGCCGTCGGCACCGCTTCCCAGTAGGCGGTGGAAGCGCTCAAAGATGCGCCGCCGTTCCTCCACCGGGATGCGGGGCCCGTCGTCATGGATCGCCACCGCTGGACGGGGCCGATCGTGCACCCGGACAGTCACGCGCCCGCCCTGCCGGCTGTAGCGGATAGCGTTGTCCAACAAGTTGTCGAACAGCTCCCGCAGCCGCGCTGAATCGCCTTGGATCACCACAGGCCGATTGAGCCCTTCGAAACCCAGATCGATGTCCTTTTTGAGAGCCTCGGGCACCCAGTCCATGGTGCTCTGCAGCGCCAAGTCGTTCAAATCCACCGGCTGAAGCCGTACCGTCCTGAGCGCTTCCGGCTCATTGCGGGCGAGGGAAAGCAGCTGTGACACCAGCCGTGCCAGCCGCTCGACTCCCACGTATTGGCGGCTCAGCCCCTCCCGTAGCCGCTGGGGATCGGTCTCGCGCAGCATCAGCTCGAGTTGGGCCCGCAAGCCTGCCACCGGGGTCTTGAGCTGGTGCGCCGCATCGGCGATGAACCGACTCTGCAAGGTAAGCGCGTGGTCGAGCCGGTGCATGAGGTCATTCATGGCGTGCACCAGGGGCTGCACCTCGCCCGGAACGCCGCCTTCGGGCAACGGGCGCAGGTCCACGTGTGAGCGGCTGGCTATCGCCTGTCGCAACGTCTCCAGGGGCGCCAGACCGCGCTGCACCCCGTTCCACACCAGCAGCCCTGCGATGGCGATCAGTAGAAGCTGAGGCGCCAGCACCGAGAGCAGGATTTCGCGAGCGAGCTCACCGCGCTTGTTCTCGGTCTCCGCCACGACGATTGTGGCAAGGGGTATCGAGCCGCCGGGCTGTAGCACTTCCCGCATCGCCACCCGTACCGGCACGCCGTCGACCATGGCATCGAAAAACGGCTGCTCGCGCTCGCGCGCGGGAGAAGCGGACAGCCGCCCGAGCTGCTCGTCGCCAGCGAGGATCCTTCCGTCAGCGGCGACGACGCGGAAATAAAGAGTGTCGCTCGGGTCGGTGAGCAGCACCCGCTGCGCCGGCTGCGGCAGATCGAAGACCACTTGACCCTCGCGCTCCGCCACGTGCAGCGCCAGCTCTCGGGCGATGTCGGCGAGAGACCGGTCGTAGGCGCGCTGGGAAAAGCGCACCGCCGCAAAATAGCTCACGAAGGCGTCTAGCGCCAGCAGGGCGACCAGCGGTACCAACAGCCACTGGAGCAACTTGGTCCGCAACAGCGGCCGGCTAGTCGCCATGGGGCTTGTCGATCAGATAACCCATACCGCGCACGGTGCGGATGTTGGCCACAGGTTCCAGCTTCTTGCGCAACCGGTGCACGAAAACTTCGATCGCGTTGCTCGATACCTCGTCACCCCAGCCGTAAAGATGATCGGCGAGCTGTTCTTTGGTGACGACCCGCCCGACCCGCATGAGCAAGAGCTCCAGGACCGCCAGCTCGCGGCTGGAAAGGTCCACCGGCTGGTCATCGCAGTAGAGCCTGCGGCCTGCCACGTCGAGGCGCAGCCGGCCATGGACCAGGGTGCCAGCGGCGGAGTGGTGGCCACGCCGGATGAGGGCCCGCACCCGCGCCTCCAGCTCCGCCAGGTGGAAGGGCTTGGTGAGGTAATCATCGGCCCCCAGGTCCAGGCCCATGACCCGGTCCTCCACGGCGTCCCGGGCTGTGAGCACCAGCACCGGCGTATCGCAGCGTCGGCTCCGCAGCCGCTTGAGCAGCTCAAATCCATCCATCCCGGGCAGCCCCACGTCCAGGATCAGCAGGTCGAAGCGGCCGGCCGCCAGGGCCCGATCCGCTGCTTCGCCTGTATGCACCACTTCCGCCGTATGGGCAGCCTGGGTGAGCGCTCGCGCCACCGCGTCCGCGAGTAAGGTGTCATCCTCCACCACGAGGATACGCACGGAAGTTCTCCTCGATCGATTGCCGTCTTCCTGGACAAGTCGGTAAGATGCGATATTTTTGCATAAAATGATGGGATCGCCCCGGTAGCTCAGTGGATAGAGCAGCCCCCTCCTAAGGGGCAGGTCGCACGTTCGATTCGTGTTCGGGGCGCCAACTTCTACCCCTCCCTCCTCCCACCCCCTCGCTTGCGAAACGAGCCTTGCGGTCGCGTCTTTCCCTTCGGCCGGGACCGCAGGTCTTTCACCGGCTACCGCCCCACCGTCCTGGGGAGCGGGATAAGGCCCGACGGACGAAGTCGCGCCGGGACCGATGTCTCCAGCCGTTCTTGCCCCCCGAGAAGATTCGTCACCCCCTCCGCCGCCCGCCGAAGGGAAATCGCCCGCGACGGTGCTGGATCATCAGATAGCCCCCTAGCATGCCCCCCAGGTGGGCGAAATGGGCGACGCCCGGCTGGGCGCCGGTGACCCCCATGTACAGGGTAAGCAACCCGTACAAGGTGACGAACAGCCACGCCGGCATGGGGATCGGGGGAAAGATGAGCATGATGGTCCGGCGCGGGAAATACATGCCGAAGGCGAGGAGCAATCCGAACACGCCCCCCGAGGCGCCGACGGTCGGGTAAGGCGGCGCGCTGGTCATGGCGGCGACGAGCAATTGGGCGATGCCGGCGGTAATCACGCAGGCGAGGTAGAACGTGAGGTAGAAGCGGGGGCCGAACAGGCGCTCCAGCTCGGAGCCGAACATATAGAGGGCGAACATGTTGAAGAACAGATGCGCGATGCCGCCGTGCAGGAAGCTGTAGGTGATGAGCTGCCAGACCCGGAATCCTCCGCCCGGATCGGGCCCGAAGGAGGGATCGCCGGCGAGGGGCCACAGGGCGAAGGAGGCCACCAGTTGATGCCCGGTCGCAAGCTGGAGCAGGAAAACCGCCGCGTTGACGATGATGAGGGTTTGCGTGATCGGAGGCATCGATCGGCCTTAGAATCGGGATTATGCTGGCATTGCCATAGGATAGAGTCCGTTTCGCGTTCCGGGTTCACCGACCTCGATGCGCCGGGAGGCGCCCCTCCCGGGCTGTGCCCGCCGCTTCACCAATGTTAACCTGTCGGCACCATGGTCTGGACAGCCTCCTGCCGCTGGCGGCTTACGGGCTCGCCCAGCTCCACGTCGAGCGGTCCCTGGCGGAGGAGCTGCTAAAGATCGTGGAGGCGCGGGCCACCAGCGGGCGCACCGGCGCCGCCTGGCAGCGGGCCTTCGTGGAACGCCATGGGGCAGACTTCCACGCCCTGGTGGCGGCCTACCTGGAGGGCCAGGAATCGGGCCGCCCGGTGCACGAATGGGATGTCTGACGTCTTGAACGAAGTTTCCGGCGCCGTCCAGGCGGACTCCGGGCCAGCGGAGCCGACGGTGCTGGGCTCGCTCCCGGAGGGTTTTCTCTCGGTACGCGCCCGCGAGCTCCACCGCCTGGTGCCCAACGCCACCTTGATCCACCTGCCGGGCCGGCGCGAGCCGCCACTGCTCGTCTCCATCCTGCTCCACGGGGACGAGACCGTGGGGCTCCACGCCCTCCAGCGGGTGCTGGCCCGGCACGCCGGCCACGGGCTTCCCCGGGCCCTCTCCATCTTCATCGGCAACGTGGCCGCGGCCCAGTACGGGGTGCGCCTGCTGCCCGGGGGCCCGGACTACAACCGCATCTGGCCCGGCGCCGAGGGGACGGATCATCCCAGGGAACGGGCCGTGCTGGCGCGGGTGGTGGAGCTCATGGGCCAGCGGGGCGTGTTCGCGAGCATCGATCTGCACAACAACAGCGGCGTCAATCCCCACTATGCGTGCGTGAACCGCCTCGATCCGCCCTGGCTCCATCTGGCCTCCCTGTTCAGCCGCACGGTGGTCTATTTCCTGCGCCCCCTGGGGGTGCAGTCGGCCGCCTTTTCCGCCCTGGGCCCGGCGGTCACCTGCGAGTGCGGCAAGATCGGCGACGCGGCGGGCATCGAGCACGCCGCCGAGTTCGTGGACGCCTGCCTGCATCTGGCGGAGGTGCCGGGCCATCCACCCCGCCCGGGCGACGTGCAACTGTTCCATACCGTGGCGAGCGTCACCGTGCCGCGCCACGTGACCTTCGGTTTCGGGGACTGCGACGGGGATCTGTGCTTCCCGCCCGACCTGGACCGCATGAACTTCCAGGAGCTGCCGGCGGGCACCGTGTTCGCCCGGCGTCGGGGCCGCTCGGGATTTCTGGAAGTGCGGGACGAGCGCGGGCGCGACGTGGCCGACGCCTATCTCGAGGTCCACGACGATCGCATCGCCCTCAAGCGCCCAGTGATCCCCTCCATGCTCACCGTACAACCCGAGGCGATCCGGCACGACCGGCTCGGGTATTTCATGGAACCGTTGCCGTTGAAATGAACGTCCCCCGGGTCCAGGGGTCGGATAGCGTAAAATTCCCATTTTTATGTTTCGCGCCATGATCCCATCCCATCCGATCCGCCGGTCGCTGTGGGTTCTCGCGCTGGCCCTGCTCTCCGCCCTCGGCCACGCGGAAACGCTCCACGTTCGGGCCGTGGACGGCACCGCCATCCCGGTGACGCGGGAGGGCTCGGGGCCGGTGATCGCCTTATGGCTGCCCTCCGAGCACGGCTTGACCGCCGGGGACCGGGAAGCGGCCCGGGCCCTCGCCGGGCGGGGCTTCGAGGTGTGGCTCGCCGACCTGCACGCCGCCCGATTCCTTGCGGCCGTGCCCAGCCAGATGGACCAGATCCCCCCCTCCGATGCCGTGGCGGTGCTCGCCAAGGCCGTGGAGAGCTTGAAGCCCGTCGTGCTGATCGCCGAGGAACGGGGAGCGGTCCTCGCCCTGGAGGCCGCCGACCTCTGGCGCCGGGAGGCAGGCGCTTCGGCCTCCATGCTCAAGGGGACCATTCTACTGTCTCCCAACTTCTACGCCGCCACGCCCGATCCCGGCGAGGAGCCGCGCTACGTCCCGGCCGCGACGGCGAACCACCTCCCCGTGGCCATCATCCAACCCACCCTGTCGCCCTGGTACTGGTGGGTGGACGAGCTGAAGGCGCGCCTCGCACGCCACGGCGCGCCGGTGTACGTCTATTACCTCCAGACGGTGCGGGACCGCTTCTACTTCCGCGAGGACGCCACCGAGGACGAGCAGGCCATGGCCGCCAGGCTTCCCGCGGTGCTGGAGTCGGCGTGGAAAAAGATCAACGGGAGGAATCCGTCATGAGGAAGCCCGTCGCATGGATGATCCTGCTCCTCGCCTTGCCCTTGGCGGACATCGCCGATGGGCGGGAGTTGAAGCCCCACACCGGCGAAACCCCGCCCCTCGCCCTGCCGGACCTGAACGGGCGCGTGCATCGCCTGGAGGACTACCGGGGCCAGGTGGTGCTGGTCAACTTCTGGGCCACCTGGTGCTCGCCCTGCCGCGCGGAGATGCCCTCCATGCAGCGGCTCCAGGACAAGCTCGCCGGCCGGCCGTTCACCATCCTGGCGGTGGACATGGGCGAAACCGAGGCCGAGGTCCGGGATTTTCTCAAGGAGGTACCGGTCCGCTTCCCCATCCTCCTGGACAAGGACGGCGCCGCCCTGAGGGCGTGGAAAGTGCGGGCCTTTCCCACCAGTTTCGTGGTGGACGCGGAAGGCCGGATCCGCTACTCCCTCTTCGGTGCCAAGGAGTGGGACGACCCGGACGCGCTGGAGAAGGTCGGCGCTTTAATCCAAGGGGCTTCGACCCGCCGGGCGGGCGGCGAGGGCCCCAAGACCCAAACCCGATGAACCGAACGGGCGCGATGGCCAGCGACGCCGAAAAAGGCACGGTGAGTCAGGCGAAATCGCAAGCGACCGGGCACCGCCCAGCGGCGGCCAAGTTCGTCGAAGGGCGGGTGGTGACCCTCAAGCCCTGGACCGAGCGGCTGTACTCGATCCAGGTGGAGGCGGCCGTGGAGCCCTTCCGGGCGGGACAATTCGGGCGCCTGGCGCTTCCCGGAGACGATGGCGAGATGATCGTCCGCCCCTACTCCTTCGTGAACGCCCCTTTCGAACGGCCCCATGAGTTCTACTTCATCACCCTGGAGAACGGCCCCCTCACCCAGCGGCTGGTGAAGCTGCGTACGGGAGATCCCATCTGGATCGCTCCCCGGGCCTCGGGCTTCATGACCCTTGCTGACATCCAGGACGCGGACTTCCTGTGGCTCCTCTCCACCGGCACCGCCCTCGGCCCGTTCCTCTCCATCTGCAAGACGGAGGAACCCTGGCGGCGATTCAAGAAGGTGGTGCTGGCCCACGCGGTACGCTACGCGAAGGAGCTCACCTACCAGGAGACGGTGCGGGCCATCGCCGAGCGGCGGGGAAGCCAGTTCGTTTACGTGCCCTTCGTCACCCGGGAGGATACGGACTTCGCCCTCAAGGCCCGGGTTCCCCAGGCGATCCAGGACGGGCGGCTGGAAGCCCGGGCGGGCGTGCCCCTCGCCGCCGAAGGCTCCCAGGTCATGATCTGCGGCAACCCGGACATGGTGAGCGACACCAGTGCCGTGCTGGAGGCCCGGGGCTTCAAGAAAAACCGGCGCAAGGACCCCGGCCAGATCACCGTGGAGAACTACTGGTAGGCCGCTCCGGCGGCGAGGCGCGTGGGCCGGCACCCCGGACCGCTTCAGCACAGCCGCAGGTTGGAAAACCACAAAAGGGCGTCGGGGTCCAGGTAGCCGCGGAAGGCCCACACCCCGAGGGTGGTGAGCGCCGCCACCAGCGCCACCGCCACCCAGGCCCAGGGGCTCCCGTCCAGTGCGGTTTTCATAGCCCGCGGGAGCCCGAAGACTTCCCCATGCCTCGAAGTCATTTCACTGGCGCTCCGGCGAAAGAGGCGGGTCTCAGCTCCCGGTCGTCGATGGGCCAGTGCAGGAGGGCCGCCAGCACCCCCAGGCCGATGGTGATGGCCCAGACCGCGTCGTAGGTGCCAGTCAGGTCGAACAGAAAACCGCCCAGCCACACACCCATGAAGCTTCCCACCTGATGACCGAGAAACACGAAGCCGAACAAGGTCGAGAGATATTTTACGCCGAAGATCTGGGCCACGACCCCGTTGGTGAGGGGCACGGTGCTCAGCCACAGGAGCCCCATTCCGGCGGCGAACAGGTAGACGGAAACCTCGGTGATGGGGACGAGCAGGAACACCGAGATCACCCCCGCCCGGACGAGGTAGATGCCCGCCAGGAGGTATTTCTTCCGGTAGTGCCCGCCCAGCCACCCGGCCGCGTAGGTGCCCACGATGTTGAACAGCCCGATCAGGGCCAGCGCCATCATCCCCGCCCGGGCAGGCAGCCCCTGGTCGGTCAAGAAGGCCGGAAGATGCACGGCGATGAACACCACCTGAAAACCGCACACGAAGAAGCCGAAGCACAGAAGCCGGAAACCCGAGTGCCCGCCCGCCTCCACCAGGGCCTCCCGCATCGTCTGCCCCGAAAGGGCGCCAGCGGTCCCGCCGTCCCGGCGCTCCGCCAAGGCCGCGGAGAGGGGCGCCATGAACGCCGCCAGGACGGCGAGGATCAAGAGCGCCTCGAACCAGCCCAACGCCCCGATCAAGGACTGCTCCACCGGCAGCATGATGAACTGGCCGAAGGAACCGGCGGCCCCGGCAATGCCGAAGGCCATGCTGCGCTTGTGGGGCGGAAAGGCCCGGCCGAGGGCTCCGTAGACCACCGAAAAGGCCGTACCCGAGAGCCCGAGCCCTATGAGCAGCCCGGCGCTCAAGGAAAGGGTGAGCGGGCTGTCCGAGTAGGCCATCAGGGCCAGGCCCAGGGCATAGAGCACGCCGCCCGCGGCCAGCACCCGCCCCGTCCCGAACCGGTCGGCCACCATGCCGGCGAAGGGCTGCGCCAGGCCCCAGACCAGGTTCTGGAGCGCGATGGCGAAGGCGAACACTTCCCGGCCCCAGCCGTACTCGCCGCTCATGGGCTGGAGAAACAGCCCGAACCCGTGGCGAATGCCCAGGGAAAGGGTCAGGATCACGCCCCCGAAGAGAAGGGCGACGGCGGGGGTGCGCCAGGATCCTCTCACGTTTCTCACCTCTGGCAAGGACGCGCTCATGGAATCAGGAGTATAGGCCTGCCCGCCGCCGGGACAAGGAACAGATCCCCGGCCGAGCGTTGCCCCTCTGTGCCGGTGCGAGCGCCGGAACGGCGCCCAGCGGGTCCGTCCCGTTGGCGGGGTAGACGAACGAAAGTGTAACAGACCTGCGACATCTTCCAGCGCGAAAACGCTTGCCTCATGCCAAACGAATAGGGATGTGGAAAAGCCGCTTGAGAAATTGCTGGGATTTTTCCCGGATGCGCTGGTGCACTCCTGCACGATGCCCCAGGCCCCGCCAAGCTTGACCCTGCCGCATGACTCTGTACCGCCTGATGGCCAAACACGGGCTCAAGCATTGAGCTCCGTTTGCGTTTAGAATCGTCCCATGTTGCCGCGAGACCTATCCATGGGCCGTTCAACTCCGCTTCCCGACGATCTTCTCGACGACCTTCGTGCGATCGTGAGCAACCGTCTCTCCACGTCGGCCGCGGTTCGCGCCCATCACGGCAAGGACGAGTCGTACCATGCCCCCCGCCCGCCCGACGCGGTGGTGTTTCCCGAGAGCACGGAAGAGGTACAGGCCATCGTGGCTGCCTGCCGTCGCCACCGGGTACCCATCGTGCCTTTCGGCGCCGGCACGTCGGTGGAGGGCCAGGTCCTCGCCACCCATGGGGGCGTGTGCGTGGATTTCACCCGCATGGATCGCATCCTGGCGGTGCATCCCGAGGATCTGGATGCCACGGTGCAGGCCGGCGTCACCCGGGAGCAATTGAACGACCATCTGCGGCACACGGGGCTTTTCTTTCCCATCGACCCCGGCGCCAACGCCACCCTGGCCGGCATGGCCTCCACCCGCGCCTCCGGCACCAACGCCGTGCGCTACGGCACCATGCGGGAGAACGTGCTGGGGCTCACCGTGGTCACCGCCAGCGGCCGGGTGGTGCGCACCGCCCGGCGCGCCCGCAAGAGCGCCGCGGGCTACGATCTCACGCGCCTGTTCGTGGGCGCCGAGGGCACCCTGGGGCTCATCACCGAGGTGAGCCTGCGGCTTCACCCGGTGCCCGAGGCCATCTCCGCCGCCGTCTGCCCTTTCCCCAGCGTGAGCTCCGCCGTCGCCACGGTGATCCAGACCATCCAGTCGGGCATTCCCATCGCCCGCAGCGAGCTGCTGGACGCGTTGACCATGCAGGCGGTCAACCGCTACGCAAAAACCGGGTACCGGGAGGCGCCCACCCTGTTCCTGGAATTCCATGGAACCGAAGCGGGGGTGGCGGAACAGGCCCGCGCCGTAGAGGCCATCGCCCGGGAGCACGGCGGCGTGGATTTCCAATGGGCCACCCGGCCCGAAGAGCGCAGCCGCCTGTGGAAAGCCCGGCACGAGGCGTACCTCGCCTGCCTGCAGCTCGTTCCCGGCCGCCGGGCCCTGGTAACCGACGTGTGCGTTCCCATTTCGCGGCTGGCCGAATGCATCGAGACCACCTTGGAGGACATCGCCCGGACGCCCCTGCCGGTGCCTCTCTTCGGTCACGTGGGCGACGGCAACTTCCACTTGATCGTCCTGGTGGATCCCCAGGACTCCGGGCACCTCAGGGAAGCGCGAACCCTCAACCACCGGCTGGTGGAGCGGGCCCTGGCTCTGGACGGAACCTGCACCGGCGAGCACGGCGTCGGCGTCGGCAAGCGCGACTACCTGCGGGAGGAGCTGGGGGATGCCGTGGACCTGATGGCCGCCATCAAGCGAGCCCTGGACCCGGACAACCTGTTCAACCCGGGCAAGATCCTGCCGGAGGACGCCGCCGGTGGGTGATCCGTTGAAGCAGGCGCGCATCGATCTCGCCGCCGCCCTGCGCGCGGCCGAGGCGTTGGGCTTCCACGAAGGCGTGTGCAATCACTTCAGCGTCAAAGCCCCGGGCGCGGCCGATCGTTTTCTCGTCAACCCGTTCGGCCTCCACTGGCGCGAGATCACCGCGAGCCGCCTGCTCCTGGTGGACGCGGAGGGCCGGGTGCTGGAGGGGGAAGGCCGGGTGGAGAAGACGGCGCTCTGCATCCATACCGCCCTCCACCGCCGCAACCCCCGCGCCGCCTGCGTGCTCCACACCCACATGCCCTACGCCACGGCGCTGGCCATGACGGAGGGCGGCGAGCTTCTCCCCGCGGGGCAGAACGCCCTGCGCTTCTACGGCGACATCGCCTACGACGACGCCTACAACGGGCTGGCGCTGGACGAATCGGAGGGGGACCGCATCGCCGCCGCGCTGGGCGATAAGCGCGTCCTCTTCCTCGCCAATCACGGCGTCATCGTGGTGGGGAAGAGCGTCGCCGCCGCCTTCGACGACCTCTACTACCTGGAGCGGGCGGCCCAGGCCCAGGTGCTGGCCCTGTCCACGGGGCTGCCCTTGAGGCGCGTGCCGGACGAGATCGCCCGCCGCACCTTCCAGGAATTCACTTCCACCGACAGCTATGCGATCCTCCACTTCGAGGCGCTGAAGCGGCTCCTGGCCGGGGTCGATCCCGATTACACCGCCTGAGGCGTCGCGGCCTGCGCCAGGGACCGGGGCTCTGCTATCCTTCGCCGGGAAGCCGACCCTCCCGGAGGACAGGACCTTGGACGCGCCCCACCCCTATTCCGCCTGGCTGCTGAATCCCTTGCCCGAGCGGGAAGCCTTGGTGAACGAGCTCCACGCGCGGCCCTTCATGGCGCTGCGCGCGCCCCTGGAGGCTTCCCACCTCGCGGTGCTTTCCGGCGAGCTGGAAAACGAGCGCAACCGGGAGCATCTCGCCGAGCTGTGTCGCCGCTTCGGCACCGCGCCGCCAGCGCCGGCGGCAAACTACCATGTGGCCGACCTGGGGGAAGCGCTCGTGCGCTGGGAGCGACACACTGAGTTCACCACCTACACCTTCTACCGGCAAAGACCCTTCGCCGAGCCGTTCCGGGATCCGGCCATCGCCCACGTCCCGGCGGACTGGCTGCGTCAATTGCCGGGCCAGCTCCTGGTGGCGGTGCATCTCGCCCTGGAGAACGCCGCCGCGCAAGAGCGGGATGCGGCGAACCTGGCAGCCTTGTGCGGCTCCGACCGCTACGTGGGCTCCCTCATGGCCGGCGGCAAAGCTATCGCCTGGAGCGACTTCCGGCTCAATGCGGACGGCTTCGTCCGCATCCTGGCCCGGGACCGGGGGCTCAACGACCGCCAGGCGGGCCGGCTGGTGCAGCGGCTGCTGGAGGTGGAAACCTACCGCACGGCGGCCCTGCTCGCCTTTCCCCTGGCGCTGAAAATCCGTCCCCGGCTGCGGGAGCTGGAGCTGGAGCTGACCGGGCTCACCGGCCAGATCGCCGAGGTCAAGGACTTGGAGACGGAACAGGCGCTGCTCGCGGCGCTCACCCGCCTGGACGCGGAAACGGCGCGGCTCGCAAGCCAGACCAGCTATCGCTTCGGCGCCGCCCGGGCCTATTACAGCCTGGTGCGCCGGCGCATCGCCGAGCTGCGGGAGAGCCGCATCGAGGGGCTCCAAACCTGGAGCGAGTTCATGGACCGGCGGCTCGCCCCAGCCATGGAGACTTGCGAGTCGGTCAGCGCCCGGATCAACGCCCTGGCGGTGCGGGTCGCCCAAGCGGGCAACTCCCTGCGTACCGTGGTAGATGTGGCCCTCCAGGCCCAGAACCGGGACCTGCTGCGCTCCATGAACCGCCGGGCGCAACTGCAGCTCCGGCTGCAGCAGACGGTGGAGGGCCTCTCGGTGGTGGCCATCAGCTACTATGCCATCGGGTTACTGGGGTACGGCTTCAAAGGTCTTGCCAACTTCTTCCCGGGCCTTGACCCTGAGCTGCTCCAGGCGGGAAGCCTCCTGGTGGTGGTGCCCCTGGTGTGGGCCGGGGTCCGGCGCCTGCGGCACCTGGTCATGCCCGAGCCCGGACCGCCTTCAATCGATCGCGATCAAGCGCGCCCTTCCATGCGCTCGTAAAGGGCATCGCGGTCCGTCAATTCCACCCCCGGGCGCAGCCGCCCGCGCACCGTGACCCACTTCAACTTGAACGACCGATTGCGGGCCGCCTTCTCGCGAACGCGAATCGCTCACCTCAGAGCTCGCGAGCGCTCCCGCGCCTGCTGGAGCGCCTGCTCGAACGCCCGCGCCACGCACCAGCCCACAGGCGTAACGGCGCCCGCGTACCGGGCCGAAGGGCCCGGGGCGAGCGCCACGGTCACCGTGTCGGTGCTGGTGCCGGTGGCCGGATGGCCATCGGGCGTGCGCAGCCCGGCGAGCGCCCGGGCCTTCACCTCGGCGATCAAGTGCACCAGTTCCACCCGAGCGGCTTCGGGCAGTGCGGCTTCCACGATCACGCACGCGTTGATCGTGTGGGGAACGGTCCCCTCGAACACGGGGCTCAGCCCCGGGGCGGAGAGGTTGCCCAGGCCCGCGGTCACCAGGGCGCAGGCGCGAAACCCGTCCCGCGCCGCGCTTCCTTCACCGTAGCGCTCCACCCGGGCCGCGGTGAGGCAGCCGGTGGTCTCCTCCGCGGGAAGCCCCAGGGACGCCAGCCGGGCGGCGATCCAGCCTTGGAGGTCGGCCTCGCAGAAATCGAGCCCCACGGAGTGGTTCACCCAGAATCGGCTCCGCACCCGCCCGCCCCGGTAGGGAGCGCTGGACAGGACCGGGCGACAAGCGCCGAGTTCGACCACCAGCGCGCCGCTTGCGAGCGTCACGCGAAAAGGCGCGTGCAGGGTGTCGAACATGGTGGGCCTACGTCACGGCCGCCATCAGCACCGCGGCCTCGGCGATTTCGATGAGCGCGCCGGCGGTGTCGCCGGTCGTGCCCTGGAGGCGCGCCATCATGAGCCAGCGCAGCAGGGCGAATACAAGGCCGGCTATCGCCACAATCACTAAGCCGCGTCCCGCGTTCAGCACCAGGATCGCCACCACGGCCGCACCGGTGCTGACGATGGCCTGGCGCCGCGGCAGATGGGCCGCCAGGGCGCTACCCAGGCCCCCTGGGCGCACATAGGGTGTGGTCAGGAACAGCACGGGAACCAGGGCCCGGCCGGCGAAGGGAGCGACGGCGAGGCAGAGCCAGGCACCGTTCCCGATCGCGGCCTCCAGGGCCGCGAACTTGGCGATCAGCACCACCGCCACCGCCACCACCGCCGCTGCGCCTCGGTGCGGGTCCTTCATGATGGCCAGGGTGCGGTCGCGGTCGCCGTGACCCCCCAGCCAGGCGTCGGCGCTGTCGGCCAGGCCGTCCAGGTGCAGGGCCCCCGTGACCGCGACCCACAGGGCCAGGAGCAGGGCCGCGGCGACGCCGGGGGACGCGCCTTGCAGTATCCAGCCGAAGCCCGCCAGCAGGCCCCCCAGCAGGAGCCCGATGGCGGGGTACCAGGCGATGGAGCGGCCCACGTCCTCCTCCCGCCAATCTCCCTGCGTGACGGGCAGGCGGGTCAGGAACTGGAGCGCGATCAGGAACGGCTGGAGCATCGCTCAAGACGATCCGCGGCGCGGGGGTCCGGAAAGCTCGCCGGACACTTCCGGTTGCCATCGAACCCGGTGCCCCAGTGGCACCGGAATCGCCAACCCGTCCGCAGCCGACCGGCCCGCGAGATGGGCCCGCACCACCCGGATCGGCCCGCCGTGGGTGACGATCAACACCCGCTCGCCGCGGCAGCGCGAAACCAGCTCGCGCCACGCGGCCAGCACCCGGTCCCGGAACGCGGGCACCGGCTCGCCCCCCGGCGGCGGATGGGCCAGGGGATCGCGCCAGAACCGTTCCAGGGCCTGGGGGTCCTCGGCCATCAGCGCCTCGGCGGTCCGCCCCTCCCAGGCGCCGAAACCGATCTCCCGCCACCGCTCGTCCACCACGAGCGCCACGACCTGCCGCGCCGCCAGTGCCCGGGCGAAGGCCGCGCAGCGGGCGAGGGGCGAGGTCACGATCCGGTCCCAGGGTCCCTGTCCTTCCACGGCCGCTTCCATCTGCTGCCAGCCGGCGGCCGTGAGCGGGTCATCGGTGCTTCCCCGATACCGGGGCCCGCCCTCCGCCTCCCCGTGGCGGAGCAGGTCGATCCACCCCTTTCCAGGCGTCACCGGGCCTTCTCCGAGACGCCGGCCTCGGCGAAGGTGGCCATCTCGGCGTGCAGGGCGCAGGCCAGCCGCAGAATGGGCACCGCCACCGCCGCCCCGCTCCCCTCCCCGAGGCGCATGCCCAGGTGGAGGATCGGCTCGGCCGCCAGCGCCTGGAGCAGGCGCCCATGGCCGGGCTCGGCGGAGGCATGGGCATAGAGCAACCATGGCGCAGCGCCCGGGCAGCGGCGCACCGCCACGAGGGCCGCGCAGGTGGCGATGAAGCCGTCCACCAGCACCGGCAGCCCCGCCTGGGCGCAGGCCACGTAGGCGCCTGCGAGGGCCGCGATCTCGAAGCCGCCCACGCAGCGCAGGACTTCCAGGGGATCGCCCAGCCCGGCACGATGGAGCGCCAGGGCCCGCCCCACCACGTCCGCCTTGCGGGCGACGCCGGCCGCGTCGAGCCCCGTGCCCGGGCCGGCCAGGCGCTCGGGCGCCTCGTCGAGCAGCGCACAGGCGAGGGCCGTGGCGGCGGTGGTGTTGGCGATGCCCATCTCGCCGCCGATGAAAAGCGCCGCGCCCGCCTCCCGGGCCCGCAGCGCCGCGGCGCGGCCCGCTTCCAGGGCGATCCCGAGCTGGGCGGCGGACATGGCGGGTTGCCGGCAGAAGTTGGCGGTCCCCGCACCGGCCCGGCAGGAGACGACGCCGGGGAGCGGTCCGGGATCCCGCACCGTGCCCACGTCCACCACCTCCAGCTCGGCGCCCAGGTGCCGCGCCAGCACCGAAATGGCCGCGCCGCCCCGGGCGAAGTTGCGCACCATCTCCACCGTCACCGTCTGGGGAAAGGCGGAGACACCCTCCTCCGCCACGCCGTGGTCGGCGGCGAACACGGCGATGCGCACCCGTTCCACCGACGGCCGCTCCCGCCCCTGCAGGCCCGCCAGGCGCACGGCGAGCTCCTCCAGGCGCCCCAGGGCGCCGGGGGGCTTGGTGAGGCGGGACTGGCGCAGCCGCGCCGCTTCTTGAGCGCCGCGATCCACCGGCGCGGCCGGAGCGTCGATCCATGACGATGACACGTATCGATTCCTCGTCAAACGGGATCTCGAAAACGATGTCGGGAACCCCATCGGCGAGCCTCGGGCACGGCTCGCCTCACGGCGCCGGCCCTTTCAGCGTGAGGGGCAGCCCCGCCGCGGTGAGGATCACCCGGTCGCAGAGGGCGGCGAGGCGCTGGTGCAACACCCCCGCTTCGTCGCAATAGCGCCGGGACAGGGCATCGACGGGGATCACCCCCAGGCCGGTCTCATTGCCGACGAGTATCACCTGGCCCGGAAGCCCGGGCAGCGCGGCGAGGAGCGCTTCGCGCTCCCGGGCGAGCGCCTCCGCTTCGGCGCTGCAGAGCAGGTGGGTGAGCCACAGGGTGAGGCACTCCACCAGCAGGCAGCGGTCTTCGCGACCATGGGCGACCAGCGCCCGGGCGAGCCGCATGGGTTCCTCCACTGTCACCCACTCCGCTGGCCGCCGCCGGCGATGCTCCTCGATGCGCCGGCCCATCTCCTCGTCCCCCGCCGTGGCGGTGGCCACGTAGATCACCTGGAGCCCGCTGTCGCGCGCCAGCCGCTCCGCCAGCCGGCTCTTGCCCGAGCGCACGCCGCCGAGGATCAGCGTCTTCACTTCGCCGCCGCTGCGCCCGTGCCGGAGTCCAGGCCGAGGATCGCCAGGATCCGCGCCATGTCCAGGTGGTCTTCGCACGCGTCCGTCAGCCGGTCGAGGGCCGCTTCCCGCAGGGCGGGGTAATCGGGCGTCTCGGGTGCTTGCACGCCCGCCCAGGCGAGCAAGGCGTCGCAGGCGGGACGGGACTCGAACAGGCCGTGGAGGTAGGTGCCGAGGATCTGGCCGTCCTCCGAGATGGCGCCGTCATGGCGGCCGTCGAGCCGCACCAGCGGCCGCGCAAGGGCAGCTCCCCGGCTCACGCCGCAGTGGATCTCGTAGCCGGTCACGGGGGCGTCGCCGAAGATCAGCGTGCCACGCACGTTGGCGAGCTGCTTTTCCGCTTCCAGCACCGTGACCAGGTCCAGGAGCCCGAGCCCGGGGCTCGCGCCGGGCGGGCCTTCCAGTCCCAGGGGATCGGATATCGCCCGGCCCAGCATCTGGAAGCCGCCGCAGATGCCGATGAGCTTGCCGCCGTAGCGCAGGTGGCGATAGATGGCCCGCTCCCAGCCGTTCTCCCGCAACCATTGGAGGTCCGAGCGCACGCTCTTGCTGCCAGGAAGGACGATCAAGTCCGCCGGCGGCACCGGTTCACCGGTGCCCACGAAACGCACGTCCACCCGGGGATGCAGTCGCAGGGGATCGAGATCCGTGTGGTTGCTGATGTGGGGAAAGACCGGCACCACGAGCTTGAGCGCGCCTGTGTCCTTGGTGGGCTGGGAATCATCGATCGCATCCTCCGCCTCCAGGTGCAGCCCGTGCAGGTACGGGAGCACCCCCAGCACCGGGCGGGCGGTGCGGCCCTCCAGCCAATGGAGGCCGGGCTCCAGCAGCTTGAGATCGCCGCGGAAGCGGTTGATCACCCATCCCCGCACCCGCGCCCGCTCCGAGGGGGAAAGCAGCTCAAGCGTGCCCACCAAGTGGGCGAACACGCCCCCCCGGTCGATGTCGGCCACGAGAAGCACCGGGCAGTCCACCGCCTCGGCGAAGCCCATGTTGGCGATGTCGTTGTCCCGCAGGTTGATCTCGGCGGGGCTGCCCGCCCCTTCCACCAGCACCACCTCGTATTGCGCGGCCAGACGACGGAAGGATTCCAGCACTGCCGCCCGGGCCCGGGCCTTGTAGGCGTGGTAGCCCAGGGCGTCCATGGTGCCGATGGCGCGCCCCTGGAGGATCACCTGGGCGCCCACGTCCGTGTTAGGCTTGAGGAGCACCGGGTTCATGTCGGTGGTGGGGGCCACGCCCGCGGCCTGAGCCTGCACCGCCTGGGCCCGGCCGATCTCGCCCCCATCCGCGGCAACAGCGCTGTTCAACGCCATGTTCTGGGGCTTGAACGGCGCCACCCGCACCCCGCGCCGGACGAGGGCCCGGCACAAGCCCGCCACCAGGGTGCTCTTGCCCGCGTCCGAGGTGGTGCCCTGGATCATCAGCGTATGCGCCATGACGTCATCCTATGGTTTCCGTTTGGGTAGAATGCGCCTCGGCGCACCGTCCTGCCGGCGGCTGATCGGTGCGTTTCGCTGCGCTCAACACACCCTACAGCTTTGCGTTTCAATTTTTTTCTGTGGTTAAGAAATCTCGGCCCCCGGGCTATCACTTCCGCGCGTGGGCGCTGCGGCTGCGCACCGCGTCCAGGGCCTGGCACAGCCGTTCGGCGCCGTCCAGGATGCGGGGCGTGGGCCGCTGCAGAAGATCGGAAGGCACGAACACCAGGTTGCCCTGCTTCACCGCCTCGATCTGGGGCCAGCGCCGCCACCCCTCCAGCCACTCCGGGTAGGCTTCCCCCATGCCCCCGGCCACGATCACCTGGGGGTTGGCGACCAGCACCGACTCCACGTTGAGCATGGGCGTGAGGGTGTGGACCGAAGCGAACACGTTGGTCCCGCCGCACAGCTCGATCACGCGGCTGATGAGATGCTCCCCGTTCACGGTCATGAGGGGCCTGTCCCAGATCTGGTAGAAGACCGAAACCCTGGGCTCGCCCCCGTAGCGGGATTGGAGCCGGCGCCAGCGGTCGCGGAAAGCGCCCGCCGCCTTCTGCGCTTGCGCCCCGATCCCCGCCAAGGCTCCCAGGCGCTCGAGATTGGTCGCCACCTGCTCGAAGGTGCGGATCTCGGTCACGTAAAGGGTCAGCTTCAGGTCGCGGAGCTGCCCCAGCAACCGCGGGTCGTTGCCGCTCGCCCAGCCCACCACCAGGTCCGGCGCGAGGGCCATGATGCGTTCCGGGTCCGGGGAAACGTAGCTGCCCACCCGGGGGATTTTCTTCGCATCGGGCGGGTAATCGCTCCATTGCACGGCACCCACCACGGAGCGCCCGGCACCGGCTGCGAACAGCAGTTCCGTCGCGTGGGGCGCCAGGCTCACGATGCGCTGCGCGGGCTGGGCGAGCCGCACTTCGTTTCCCACGTCGTCGCGCACCACGATCTCGGCTTGGGCGGCCGCCGCGAGGACCCATGCGAGCAGGGCCCACCCCCAACGCCGCAGAATCTCCATGCAGCTCTTTCCCGTCATCTCGCCGCCCGTTCGAGACGGGGCGCGGCGCGCGCCCATTCATCCAGCGCGAGGGCCAGGCGCTCCCACGGGCCGCCGCCGGCGGGAAGCCCGAAGCGCAGCCCCGGCGGATCGGCGAAGGCGCGCACGAGGATGCCCCGCCGTGCGAAGAATTCCCAGGCTTCCGCGGCGCGGGGCGTCTTCACCCACTGGAACAGGGCGGTGCCTCCGGCAGGCGCGAGGCCCGAAGCGGCGAGCAGTCGGGCCAGCCGCTCGCTCGCCGCGGGCAGCATGCGGCGCGTCTTCTGCTGCCAGCCGGTGTCCGCCAGCGCCGCGGCGGCCACGTAACGGGACGGGTTGGCTACCGCCCATGGCCCCATCGCTTCCTCCAGCCTCGTCAGGAGCCTGGGTTCACCCAGCACGAAGCCCGCTCGAATGCCGGCGAGGCCGAAGAACTTCCCCAGGGAGCGCAGCACCACCAGGCCCGGCCAATGGTTGACCGGGGCGAGGCTTTCCTGGGGAGTCGCGTCCATGAAGGCCTCGTCCACCACCAGCCAGCCGTCCCGAGCCGCCAGCGTCTTACGCCAAGCCAGCAGGGCCTCGCGGCCGAAACGTTCGCCGGTGGGATTGTTGGGGCTCGTCAGCACCAGCACGTCCACCGGCGGCACGCCGGCGCGCAAATCGGCTGCCGAGACGCCGATCACGTCATGCCCCGCCGCGGCCCAGGCTCGGCGATGCTCGCCGTAACCCGGCTCCAGCACCGCCACGCGTCCCGGAGGCCGCAGCCGCGGCAGCGCCTGGATCGCCGCCTGGGTGCCGGGCACGGGCAGCAGGGAAGACGCGCCGTAATAGGCCCGGGCCGCCTCTTCCAGCCCGTCCCCCGCTTCCGGCAGCCGCCGCCAGCACTCGGCGGGCACGGCGGCGACCGGCCATCCCCGGGGATTGATTCCGGTGGAAAGGTCGATCCACTGCCGCAGCGGAATGCCGTAGCGCTGCGCCGCCCGGCGCAGTTGGCCGCCGTGCTCAAGCATTGATCCATGCTCCTGTCATTAAGACACACAGCCACAGCCAGGTGCCGCGCCGGACCAGGGCCGTCGCTCGTGCAATGTCGGCTACGCCGGGAGCTTTTCCTTCACCCAAAGCCGGGCGTATTTTCAGCGCCCCGTGGTATTGGGCCGGACCGCCCAGCTTCACCCCCAGGGCGCCGGCGCCCGCCGCCATGACGGGGCCCGCGTTGACGCTGTCCCACGCGGGTCCCTGGGCCCGCCAGCAGCGCATCGCGCCCTCGAACCGGCCAAGGGCGGCGTAGGTGAGGGCCGTCAGGCGCGCCGGCAGGTAATTGAGCCCATCGTCCAGCCGCGCCGCTGCCCAGCCGAAATGAAGATACCGCGGCGTGCGGTAGCCCCACAGGGCATCCAGGGTGTTGGCAAGGCGGTACAGGACCACGCCGGGCGCCCCGGCCAGCGCGTACCAGAACAAGGCGCCGAAGACGGCGTCGTTGCCGTTCTCCAGCACCGACTCCACCGCTCCCCGCGCCACGTCCTCGGGCTCCATCGCCCCCGTGTCCCGGCTCACCATGTCCCCAACCCGCCGGCGAGCGTCCTCGAGCGTCCCCGCCTCCAGGGCGCCCGCCACGCGCTGGGCGTGCTCCTCCAGGCTTCTGCCGCCGAGGGCGAGATAGAGCAACGCGGTTTCCGCGGCCACGCCGATCCAGGGCCCCTGGGCCGCCGCCCACCACGCCGCGGCGACGAACGGCAGGACCGCGAGCGCCAGCGCCACCATGCCGCGCCAGCGCCGCGCCGAGGGCGCGGCCTCTGCGCCGCCGTAGAGGGCGCGTTCGATGCCGCTGGCCAGCCGCCCGAACCCCACCAGCGGATGGAAGCGCCGGGGCTCCCCCAGCAGGCGGTCCAGCAACACCGCGGCGAGGGCGACGAAGGCCGTCTGCATCACAGCTCGATGCCCTTCTGGGCCCTGACCCCGACCTCGAAGGCGTGCTTGACCGCCTGCATCTCGGTCACGGTGTCGGCCACGGCGACGAGCTCGGGCTTCGCCCCGCGTCCGGTGATGACCACGTGCTGCATGGTCGGCCGCGCCCTGAGCGCCGCGATCACCTCTTGCACCGGCAGATAGCCGTACTTGAGCACGATGTTCAGCTCGTCCAGCAGCACGAGCTGGTACGACGCCTCCTCCAGCATGGCCCGGGCCCTGTCCCACGCGGCCCGGGCGGCGCGGATGTCCCGCTCCCGGTCCTGGGTCTCCCAGGTGTAGCCCTCGCCCATCACGTGGTAATCCACTTCGGGGAAGCGGCGGAAGAAAGCCGCTTCGCCGGTGGCGAAGCGGCCCTTCACGAACTGCACGATGCCCACCCGCATGCCGTGGCCCAGGGCCCGGGCCACCATGCCGAAGCCCGAGCTGGACTTGCCCTTGCCGTTTCCCGTGGCGATGACGACGACACCCCGGTCCTCACCGGCCTTCGCGATCTTCGCGTCCACCACCGCCTTCTTGCGTGCCATGCGCCAGCGGTGGCGCTCATACAGATCCGGCTTCTCGCCGCTTTCCCTCATCGGGTTCTCCTTCGCTGCGTTTTCCGCGGATCGGTCCCACGCGTTCTCGTACACCAGCGCTTCCAGCGGAACGCGCCGGGCCCAGCCCTCCCGCTCCAGCATGGGCCGTTCGTAAAACGCCTCCACGTGTCCCACGCACAGGATCGCCACCGGTCGGCTTCCTTCGGGCATCGCCAGCAATCGGGCGAGGGCGTCCGGATCGAACAGGGAAACCCAGCCCACGCCGATGCCCTCGGCCCGGGCTGCCAGCCAGAGGTTCTGGATCGCGCAAGCGACCGAACAGAGATCCATCTCCGGCAGGGTGCGCCGCCCGAACACGTGCCGCTCCCGCCCCGCCATCAAGGCCACCACCAGCAGCTCGCCGCATTCGCGCACGCCCTCCACCTTCAGCCGCATGAACTCGTCCCTGCGCTCTCCCAGCGCTTCGGCGGTGCGCTGGCGCTCCTCTTCCACCAGCCGGTGGATCCCGGCCCGCAGCACCGGTCGGTCACCCGCACGAAGCGCCACGGCTGCATGAACCCCACGCTGGGGGCGAGATGGGCCGCCGCTAGGAGCCGGGCCAGAAGCCCCGGGTCCACGGGATCGGGGAGAAAGTGGCGCACGTCCCGCCGCTCGGCGATGACCCGATAAACCGCCTCGATGTCCCCGTCGCTGTAACGGTGCCGGTCGCTCACGTCACCGCTCCTGCCCAACGCCGGATGATCCGGTGCACCTGGCGCAGCCCGTCGGTGAGGCACGCCGGTCCCGGCTGCAGGATGTCCGCCGACTTGATCTCGTAGAGATGCCCGTGCCGCACGGCCGGGACGTCCTGCCACCCGGGGCGCGCCGCCACCTGCTCGGGACGGAATTTCTTGCCGCACCAGGAGCCGATGATGATATCCGGCGCGCGCCGCGGCACCTCCAGGGAGTCGGCGATCACCCGATCCCGGGCCATGGGGCGCCGGGCCAGCTCGGGGAAGCAGTCGATGCCGCCGGCGATCTCGATCAGCTCCGACACCCAGCGGATGCCCGAGATCTGGGGGTTGTCCCATTCCTCGAAGTAAACCCGCGGGCGGCGGGGAAGCTCGCCGGCTTGCCGCCGGACCTCCTCCATGCCTGCCTCCAGCCTCTGGATCAGCTCCTCGGTCTTCTCCCGGGCGCCCACTATCGCGCCCACCGTGGCGATCATGGACAGGATCTGCTCGACCGAGCGCTGGTTGAAGATGCAGACGTTGACGCCCCGGCGGATGAGCTCGGCGGCGATGTCGGCCTGGAGGTCGGAAAAGCCGAAGACCAAGTCCGGCGCAAGGGCCAGGATCTTGTCGATCTTGGCGCTGGTGAAGGCCGACACCTTGGGCTTTTCCTTGCGGGCGCGGGCCGGGCGCACGGTGAAGCCGGAAATCCCCACGATGCGGTGCTCTTCCCCCAGGAGGTAAAGGGTCTCGGTGGTCTCCTCGGTCATGCACACGATGCGGCTCGGCAGGCGCGCCCCGATTGCCGCGCCGCGGGCGAGGTTGCGGGAGCTGGGGAGCGGTTTGCCCTGGGCCATTTTCGTTCAAGGCTTGAAAAAGGCCGCCACGGCGCGCGGATTGGACGGAAAGTAGAAGTGCACGTAGGAGGCGGTGAGGCGTCCGATCCGGTACACCGCCTCCCCGGGATCGCCCCGGGGGGTGACGGCCCGCGCCCAGGGCTCGAGGCCGGTGGTGAGCCGGGAGTGATGGAACGTGTGCCCGCGCACGGGGCCCTCCGGCGTTTGCACCTCTTGCAAGCCGAGGGCGGCGAGCCGTTCCTGCATCACCGCCTCGCCCGGCACCAGGCCCGCCATGGGCGCCCGGTGCCCCTCATGGGTCAGAGCTTCCAGCAAGTAGAGCATACCCCCGCACTCGGCGAGGATGGGTTTTCCGCGCTCATGATGGGCTCGCAGCGCCCGCCTCATGCCTTCGTTCCCGGCGAGCCGGTCCAGGTGCAGCTCCGGGTAGCCCCCTGGCAGCCAGACGCTGTCCACCGGCGGCAAGTTGTCATCCTCCAGGGGCGAGAAGAAGATGAGCTCGGCGCCCAGCCGGCGTAGCAGATCCAGGTTGGCTGGATAAAGAAAAGAAAACCCGGCGTCCCGGGCCACCCCGATCCGCACCCCTTCGAGGAGGCGTTCCACGTCCGAATCCGCCGGCTTGGCAAAAGCCACGGGCGCCGGCAGCTCCGCCGCCCCGGTGGCCGCCACGGCTTGCGCCGCCGCGTCGAGCCGGGCGTCCAGGTCGCCGATCTCCTGGGCTTGAAACAGCCCGAGATGCCGGTCGGGAAGCGCCAGGTCCGCCCGGTTGGTCACCGCGCCGAAAAACGTAAGCCCGGGCGGCAGACTCGCCTTCAGAAGCTCCCCATGGCGCGGCCCCCCGACCCGGTTGGCCACAACCCCCGCTACCCGCAGCCCCGGCCGGTAAGCGGCCAGGCCGTAACACACGGCACCGAAGGTCTGGGCCATGGCGAAAGCGTCCACCACCAGCAGCACCGGGAGGCCCAAAGCGATCGCCAGGTCGGCGCTGCTGGGCTCCCCGTCGTAGAGCCCCATCACCCCCTCCACCAGGATCAGGTCCGCCTCCCCTGCCGCCTCGAACAGGCGGCGACGGCACTCCGCCTCCCCCACCATCCACAGGTCGAGCGGGTACACCGGCGCGCCGGAGGCCCGCTCCAGGATCATGGGATCCAGGAAGTCAGGCCCGGTCTTGAACACCCGCACCCGCCGGCCCTGCCGGCAGTGCAGGCGGGCGAGGGCCGCGGTGGCCGTGGTCTTCCCCTGCCCCGAGGCCGGCGCGGTCACCAGCAGCGCCGGACAGTGCCGGAGTGCAGCGGTCTGGGGCGAAGACTCAAGGGCGCCTTGCGGCATGGCCGATGGCGGAGAGCAGAGTTACGAGGACTGGTTTACTCCATCCGGGCGCGGATGCGCAAGCCAGCGAAGGAACCTGTATCCGGCCAGGCCCAGCGCAGCATAGAAGAAAGCGTACAGCGCATAGCGCGGGTAGTAGCGGGCCACGCGGGCCGCGTACTCCGATCCGCTCAGCTCCAGGAAGTAACCCGAAAGCAAGTAGAAACTCCCGTTGGAGATCAGGAAGGCGGCGGTAACACCGGCGAGAAGCGCCGCTGCTGCGCGCGCCCACCCGCGGCTGCCGCCCATTCCTTCCCGCCCGCACCAGCGCCCCGCGAGCCACAGGGCCCCGTAGGCAAAGGCGAGGAACGGATAGGCGGGCGTCACGCACCAGCCGCTCACCCCACCCACGGTGATGGCGAGAAAATCGATCGCGGCGGCCTCGGCGAGAAACGCGGCAAACCATCCCGCCGAGCGCAGGGACATGCCTGCCAGGAAGAACACGGCCCAGGACGCATCGGGAAGCTGTACCGCCGAGCCGAAATGGTGATAGCGAGTGGCGGCCATCAGGGCGGCAAGGCCAAGGCCGGCCAGGAGCGGAGAAAGGCGATCAAGCGCATGCACGATGAGGTCCTCCTTTGATGTAACGCTAAATAAACCCATCACCCGCCCTGGGGCCGGTAGCGCAGGGTGACGAACACATTAGTGCCGTTCTGGGGAAAGAAGGCGGCCGTCTCGTACTCCTTGTCCAACGCGTTCCCCACCTTGAGCTGCACCGCCCAGTCCTTGTGGGGCCGGTACTCGGCCCGCAGGTCCAAGGTGGCGTAACTTCCCAGGCGGCGAGTGTTGGCCAGATCGTCAAAGCGCCGGCCCTCCGCCACCACGGTGGCGCCGACGGTGAAACGCCCGATGTCCCGGTCCACGTCTAGCCGGAAGGACTGCTCCGCCCGCCGCGGCAACACCTTCCCGCGGTTCGGTCCGCTGCTCCGGTTTTCCGGGTCCAGGAGGGTGGCGTGGGCCGCGATCCGCCAGTCGGCCACCGTTCCGCTCGCGATGCCCTCGATCCCCCGGAGGCGGGCCTCGTCGATGTTCTGGGGCAGGAAGGTAGCTGCGTCGAAGGCGATCAGATTGTCCACCTGGGTCTGGTACGCATGAAGGGACCAGCGCCAGGCGCGCCCGATGCCTTCCAGCCCCACCTCTACGCTTCGGGACTCCTCCGGCTGGAGGTTAGGGTTGCCGAAGCCGGGGAAGAACAGCTCGTTGAACGTGGGCGCCTTGAACGCCGTGCCGTAGGAAGCGGTGAAGCGCAAGCCCTTGATGAGCTCGTAGCCCCAGGCCGCGCTGCCGGTGGTCTCGCCGCCGAACTGCTCGTTGTCGTCGTGGCGCAGGGACGCTTGCAGGTCGTTGGCGCCCAACCGGGCCAAGTACTGGGCGAAAAATCCCTCGTTGCGGCGAGAGGTCACTGGAAAGGCAGTGGTGCTGTCCACCCGGTCGTTCTGGTGGTCGAAGCCGACGGTGGCGAGCTGATTCGTCCCCAGGGCGATGTCGTTCTGCAGGGAGAACAGGTCGCGCCGGGTGTCGAAACGGGTCCGGAATGCGCCGTTCAGGAAGTTGTCCGATTCGTCCCGGCTCTGGCCGGCGGAGAGGGATACCTGCCACCGGGAGAGGGGCGAAAACTTCAACCGCCCGCCGATCACCTGCTGCACCGACTCGGACTCGTTGACGAAAGTGCCGTCGAACTCGTTCTGCCCCTTGGCGCGCAGGGCGTGGAAATCCACCTCCGCGCCGTTGTCGAAGCGGTGCCCCAACCGCAGCGAGCCGGCGCGGTTGCGATAGCCGTCGGCGTCGGGCTCGATGGTGAAGCAGCCCGCGCCCCCCGGGAACGGTTTGCCGGTGCAGGCGTTGAACCCCTGGGTGTCCAGGTTGCTCAGGCCCAGGTGGAACCAGCTCCGCTCGCCGCCCCCCTGCAAGCCCGCTACCAGGGACGAGGTGCTGTGAGTGCCAGCGCCGGCGCTGAAGTAGGGCGTGAGAGCCCCTCCTCCCCGGCGGGTAAAGATCTGGATCACGCCGCCGATAGCCTCCGACCCGTACAGGCTGGAGCGGGGGCCGCGCACCACCTCGATGCGCTCGATCTGCTCCATGGGAAAGTCTTGGAACGCGGCCTGGCCCAGGGTGGCCGAGCCGACCTTGATGCCGTCGATCAGCACCAGCACGTGGTCGGACTCGGTGCCGCGCAGAAACAAGGACGTGCTCTTCCCGAGCCCGCCGTTGTTGGCAATGGAAATGCCGGCGAGTCCCCGCAGCACCTCCTGGACGGACAACGCTTGGCTGCGCTCGATGTCCTCCCGGGTGATCACCGTGACCGACGCCAGGGTCTCGTCGGCGGTCTCCGCGGTGCGGCTGGCGGTGACGATCACCGGCGCGAGGGCCACCATCTCCTTTGCCGGCTGTGTCTCCGCCCCCAAAGATCCGCTGCAAACGGCCAGCAACGCCAAGCCCGCCGGCCCGTAGGCTTTTTTCATCGCTTCTCCTCCGCCCGCGCGCACACCCGCGGCAGGCCTCACGTGATTGAGAACGGATCCGGAGGAAGGATGAAACGGAGCGTGCGCTGGAAAAGCCGCCGGGCGCCGTCGGACCGCCCTCCGCGATCCCCCTGCGATCGCTCCAGGCCGGTCTCCGGGCTTGCGAGTGGAGCGGTGTTGAGCCGTCCGGGTCTGCGCCTTCCCGCGCTCGTCGCGCAGTGGCGTTGATGCAGACCCTTTACTCGCTTACCGTTGCGGGGGCAGCGCCGGCTTTGCCCGATCGATCCGGACGCACCGGCTTCCCGTTTCACTGGGTCGGCGGCCGCCGGCCCAGTACCTGAAGCTCCTTGCAATGTATCGACGAGGGGATGGGCGTGTCAAGGAGACCAGGCTCGCGCCCGCTTCAAAGGGGGCATGAGCCCCACGCAACCCGTCTGCCCGAAGGGCGTTACAGGTCGATGGTCATCCCGTCGAACGCGCACGTTTCGGGAACGGAGGCCGCGTGCCGCAGCATGTCTTCCGACATGTGGGTGAGCACCACGCGCTTGGCCGCCAGGCGGCTCAAGTGCCGGCGCAGCCCCGCGTAGGTCATGTGCCACTTGATAGGCTTTTCGTAGAAGTAGCATTCGACGATCAGCAGGTCCGCTCCGTGGGATGCCGCCACGATGTCCTCCGTCCACTCCGTATCCCCGGTGTACGCGATGACCTTGCCCGCACACTGGACCCGCAACATGATTGGATGCGTGTCCGGATTATGAACGGCCCGCCACGGCGTCACGTCCAAATCCAGGATGCGGTTCGCTGCTCCAAACGACAGCTCCCGGCACTCCACCGGGAACTTGGGCTTCATCCCGTGACTTCCCGGGAACAGGGCTTCGCGGATTATGTCCAGCCGCTCGATGAAGCCCCGTGGACCGGCGATGGTGAGGGGGCGATCGCGCTTGCTCTGAAGCATGGCGTCGATCAGCAGGAACGGGACTCCGGCGCAATGATCGCCGTGCAGATGGGTGAGGAGAATGGCGTCGATGCTGTTCGGATGGACGCCCTGGGCCTTCATCGCGATGAGCGACGAATCCCCGCAGTCGATGAGGAATCGGGTCGAGTCGGCCTCCACCAGGATGCAGGTCATGAACCGCCCCCCGCTCCCGTAGGAGTCTCCGGAGCCAAGGAAGCGTACGCGCACGCCCACCGGCAGCTACTCGATCAGCGCCGGCCGGGAAGCAGGTGAATGAATGCCCGACGCGTACTCCGCCCCCGCCTGTAGGCCTTCGATGCTCTGCAAGCGTTTTTCCGCCAGCTTTCGCACGAAATCCAGGCACAGGGAGGCGAACACCCGGGCGCGCGGGTGGTCGCGGAAATAGTACACGCCGTCGATGCTGCCGCCGGATTGAAACCGCTGGGCCAGTAGCGTCGCCACGTCCAAAGACGTCTCGGGCACCTGCCCTTCGCCCGCCTCTTCCCCCGCGCGGCGCAGGGCAACGACCAGGTTATGCTCGACGATCACGCAAAAGATGTCGGATTTACCCATATAGGCAGTGGCACCGCGGCTCATGCGCCCTCGTCCCAGCCCACGGCGGCCTGCAGGGGGATCGAGGAGCGTCGCTGCCCGCGGCAGTTGCCGAAGCAGTAGGGCTTGTTGTCCGAACGCTTGCACCCGCACATGTAGAACGTTTCGGTGATCGGGGCAACGAAGGCGATAGGCTTGAACCCGCTGTCGCCGTGGGAACCGTCGCACCAGGGCTGGGTGGCCGACAGGCCACAACTGCACCAGAGATAGGTCTGTCCTTCCTCCACCGGCACGGCATAGGGACCGATCTGGGGCGAAACGGGCAGGTCGCGGGCCATGATGCCTCCTAATCGCTCCGCTCCGGCGCCCGCCCCTGGCGCGGGGGCAGCGGCACCGCCGCCGCCAGGCGTGGAAACGGATCGACCGCGTTGGGAATGCTCATGGCCGCCACGAAATACTCCTGGAACTTGGGCGCGATGGCGGTCTCCACCTTCTCCACGCGCCGGATGACCCGCTCGATTTCTTCCCGCGCCGCCCTGGACAGCAGCGCAATGCGCGCACCCGTGCCCGCCGCGTTGCCCACCGAGCTGACCCCTTCCAGATCGCAGTCCGGGATCATGCCGAGCACCATGGCGTACTTCACGTCGATGTAGCTGCCGAAGGCCCCGGCGAGATAAATCCGGTCCACGCGGTCGACCCGCATTTCATCCATCAGCAGCTTCGCCCCCGAGTAGCAGGCCGACTTGGCCAGCTGGATGGCCCGGATGTCGCCGGGCACCACCTTCACCACGCGCTCGCCGCTCCGGTACAGGACATACTCGAACGCCCGTCCGCGCGGGATGAAATGCGGATGGTTCCTCACTTCCTTGCCCTTGGCCAGCATGCGTCCGGTCTCGTCGATCACGCCCGCCAGGTACAACTCGGCCACTGCCTCGATGATGCCCGAGCCGCAGATGCCGGTGACACCCGTTTTGGCGACAGCCTCCTCGAATCCCGGCTCGTCGGACCAGGCCTCCACGCCGATCACCTTGAACCGGGGCTTGAGGGTTTCCCGGTCGATGCGCACGCGCTCGATGGCGCCGGGCGCCGCGCGCTGGCCGCAACTGATCTGGGCGCCTTCGAAGGCGGGCCCGGTGGGGCTAGAAGCGGCGATCAGCCGGTCACGGCTGCCCAGCACGATTTCGGCGTTGGTGCCCACGTCGATGATGAGCGTCAGCTCGTTGCCCGCGTGGGGCTGCTGGGAAAGAATGACGCCGGCGGTATCGGCGCCCACGTGCCCGGCGATGCACGGGAGGAAATAAACCCGGGCCCCTGGATTCAGATTGAGCTGAAGATCCCGGGCGAGCACGGTGACCCCGGTATCCACAACGAGGGGGAAAGGCTCCATGCCGAGCTGGGTGGGGTCGATCCCCAGCACCAGGTGATGCATGGTGGGATTGCCGACCACCGTCATCTCGACCACGTCATCGAGGGCGACGCCCGCCTCCTCGGCCACCTGGGCGACGAGGCTTCTCAACGCTTCCCGTACCGCTGCGGTAAGCGCCTGCGCCTGGCCCTCGTTCTGCTGAAGATAGGAGATGCGGCTCATTAGATCTTCGCCGAAGCGGATCTGGGGATTCATCATTCCGGCGCTGGCCAGCACTTCTCCCGTCCCCAGATCGCACAGGTGGCCCGCGATGGTGGTGGTTCCCACGTCGACCGCCACGCCGTAGATCCGCTCCTTGAAGCCGGGCCAGACGGCGATCAGGGTCTTGCCCTCCCGCACCGCCACCGTGCCCTTCCAGTCGCCTCCGTACGTGTTGCCGGCGCGCATGGCGGGCGATAGCCGCTGCAGGAAGGCGAGATCGGCTTCCAGGCCGGCAAGCCCCCACTCCCGCTCCAGCACCTTCTTGAGCCGCGTCAAATCGCAGGTCTGGTCCGCCATGCTGGGGCGCGGCAGCTCGGCATAGTAAAGCTTCACCACCGGGTCGATTTTCAGATCCCGGATCGGGTCCGCCCGCTTGCGCACCATCTGGCGGTGAATCTGCGAGTCGGGCGGCACGTCGATCACCACGTCCCCGAGAAGCCGGGCCTGACAGGAAAGGCGCCGCCCTTCCTTCAGCCCCTTGAGGCGCGCGTACTTCTTCTCCGTCTCGCCGGGCGGGCTGAGATGTCCGGCCGCGGATGTGATCTTGAGCTTGGCGAATTCGCCCGTGGAGAGAATGATCTGGCAGCGGCCGCATACCGCCCGGCCGCCGCAGACCGAGTCCAAGTCCACGCCCAGGCTGCGGGCGGCCGTGAGCACGGGAGTGCCCACCGGAAATTCCCCGCGCCGCCCCGAGGGCGTAAACACCACCCGCGCGGTAGCCGCTGGGCTCCGGGCTGCGTCCTCGTCCTTTCCAGCGGTCTGTATGGCCTCCAGCGTCATGGCGGCATCGGCGATTCGGAATACGGGTTTACGGGCCTATTTTCTTTGGATTAGCCTTACGTCCCTGGGATATCTCGTCAACCGGCTGCAAGGCATGGGGACCATGCGCTCGACGCATGGGCCGAACGGCTCACCAGGGCGCGGCCGCTTGCGCTGGCCCGTATACTGATCCCGTTGGGGAATCTCTCGGGATGTCGCGCCAGGAACCGCGGCCGTGGGGCGCGCCGCACCGCCCGCCGAATCGGGTGCACCGGCGAACGGGCGGCACATCGCAGCGTCCAATGGACCAGCAAACATGGATATGGACACACTGAAGCTTGCTTTCGGTCTGACTTTTTCCGACCTCTACGAGCGCTCGGGCATCGAGCGCATCGACCGGCTTTTTCTCGAGCATCTGCGGCGCAGCGCGCCACAGGTGTACGAGCAATTGGTCGCGGCCCGGGCGCGCCCCGAAGCGATCACCAAATTCCAGTACTCCCGGCTTCTGGTGGACGCAGCCCCGCATCTGGACGCCTTTCTCGGACGGCTCTTCGGCATCGAGGCGGAAGTCGCGCGCCTGAACGCCCAGCACGAGGCTGCGCAACAGATCTACCGGGTCAAGCGCCAGTTCGTGCAGCGCCGGGCGCTCCATGCCCGCTCTCCGGAGGAGGCGGAACGGGAGGACGGGACGGCCCTGGCGCGGACGCTAGAGCAGCGCATGGGAGAAGCCTTCTCGGAGGCCGCGTTCGCGCGCCACGTGGAGCGCTGGCTCGCCGAGGGCGACGAGGCCGCCCTGGCGCTCGCCGAACGCTACAGCGCCTGGGCGGTGCGCACGGCCGCCGGACGCTCACGCCACGCCGCCGGCACGCTGTTCAAGGTCCCCGCCAGGCTCGATCCCGCGCGGCTGGTGGAGGCGGCGCCGGAAGCCGCCGACGCGATCGCGCCCCTGCGCATGAGCGAGGCCCATCTGCGCCGGCGCGACGGGTTCCACCTCACCGATTCCGGCATGGGCGAGGCGGCGGTCCTCGATCAGGCGAACTACTGCCTCTGGTGCCACGGCCAGTCCAAGGACTCCTGCTCCGTGGGGCTGCGGGACAAGGGGGGCGGCTTCCGCGTCAACGCCCTCGGCGCCGCCCTCACCGGCTGCCCGCTGGAAGAGAAAATCTCCGAGATGAATTTCGCCAAGGCCCATGGGGCCTCCCTCGGGGCGCTCGCCATCGTCACGGTGGATAACCCCCTCGCCGCCGCCACCGGCCACCGCATCTGCAACGACTGCATGAAGGCGTGCATCTACCAGAAGCAGGAGCCGGTGGACATTCCCCAGATCGAAACGCGGGTGCTGAAGGACGTTCTGGCACTGCCCTGGGGATTCGAGCTCTACAGCCTCCTCACCCGCTGGGCGCCCCTTCATCTCACGCGGCCGGTGCCCCGCCCCGAGACGGGCTACAAGGTGCTCGTGGTGGGCCAGGGACCGGCGGGCTTCAACCTCGCCCACCACCTGCTGAACGAAGGCCACACGGTGGTGGCCATCGACGGCCTGAAGATCGAGCCGCTGCCGGAGTCCCTCTCCGGCGTCACGCCGGACGGCCGGCGAGTACCGTTCCATCCGATCCGGGACGTGGGCGCCCTGTGGGAGGACCTGAGCGAGCGGGTGATGGCGGGCTTCGGCGGGGTGGCCGAATACGGAATCACCGTGCGCTGGGACAAGAACTTCCTCAAGCTCGTGCGCCTGCTCCTCGAGCGGCGACCGGGTTTCGCCCTCTTCGGCGGGGTGCGCTTCGGCGGCACCTTCACGCCGCAGGACGCGCTGGCCCTGGGCTTCGATCACATCGCGCTTGCCACCGGCGCCGGCCGGCCCACCGTGGTGCCGATGGAAAACGCCCTCGCCCGGGGCGTGCGCATGGCCTCCGATTTCCTGATGGCGTTGCAATTGACCGGCGCGGCCCGGTCGGATTCCATCGCCAATCTGCAGATCCGCCTGCCGGCGGTGGTGATCGGCGGGGGCTTGACCGCCATCGACGCCGCCACCGAGACGCTGGCCTACTACCCGGTGCAGGTGGAGAAGTTCCTTTCCCGCTACGAAATCCTGGCGGCGGAGCAGGGGGAGGAGGCGGTGCGCGCCGATTGGAGCGCCGAGGACGCGGCCATCGCGGAGGAGTTCATCGCCCACGCCCGGTCGATCCGCGCCGAACGGGCGGCGGCCGCCCGGGAAGGGCGCGCCCCCTGCCTGCGGGAACTACTGGACGCCTGGGGCGGCGTCACCCTCGTCTACCGCCGGCGGCTCGCGGATGCGCCGAGCTACCGCCTCAATCACGAGGAAGTGCGCAAGGCCATGGAGGAAGGCGTGCGCTTCGCCGAGAACCTGCAGCCGGTGGCGGTCCTCACCGACGATTTCGGCGCCGCCCGGGGGCTACGGCTCAAGCGCGCCGGCGACGGCGGCGAGGTGGCGCTTGCGGCGCGCACCGTGCTCATCGCCGCCGGCACCCAGCCGAACACCGTGCTGGCGCGGGAGCTTCCCGGGCATCTGCCGCCCCTGGACGGCGCCTACTACCAAGCCTTCGACGAAGAGGGGCGGCCCGTCGCGCCGGAGCGCAGCCCCAAGCCGGCGAAACCCCATGTGCTCATGGCGCTGTTTCCCGACGGGCGGGCCATGAGCTTCTGGGGCGACCTGCACCCGTCCTACGCCGGCAACGTGGTCAAGGCCATGGCCGGCGCGAAGCAGGGCTATCCGGTGGTCACGGGCAGGCTCAGGGCGCGGTCGCCCGAGCCGGTGGCGCCGGAGACCTTGCTCGCCACGCTGAATCGAGAGCTTCGGCCCACGGTGCACGCGGTCCACCGCCTGACGCCCACCATCGTCGAGGTGGTGGTCCGCGCGCCCATGGCCGCCCGCCGCTTCCGCCCGGGACAGTTCTATCGCCTGCAGAACTTCGAGGCGTACGCGCCCCGGGCCGACGGGACGCGCCTCGCCATGGAGGGGCTCGCCCTCACCGGCGCCTGGGTCGATGAACAAAAGGGGCTCCTGTCGCTGATCGTCCTGGAGATGGGAGGATCGTCCGACGTGTGCTCGCTGCTCAAGCCCGGGGAGCCGGTGGTGGTGATGGGGCCCACCGGCGCCCCGACCGAGATCCCCGCGGGCGAGACGGTGCTGCTGGCCGGCGGGGGCCTGGGCAACGCGGTGCTGTTCTCCATCGGCCAGGCGCTGCGCGCCAACGGCTGCCGCGTGCTCTACTTCGCCGGCTACAAGCGCCTCGCCGACCGATACCACGTGGAGCGGATCGAAGCGGCGGCCGATACGGTGGTCTGGTGCTGTGATGAAGCGCCCGGGTTCATTCCGGGCCGGCTCCAGGACCGGGCTTTCGTCGGGAACATCGTGCAGGCGATGGAGGCCTACGCCCGGGGTGAGCTGGGGGAGCCGCAGCCGCCCCTCTCGGCAGTGGACCGTATCATCGCCATCGGCTCGGAGCGCATGATGGCCGCCGTCGCCCAGGCGCGCGCCGGGTGTCTCGCCCCGTATCTGAAGCCCGGCCACGGGGCCATCGGCTCCATCAATTCGCCGATGCAGTGCATGATGAAGGAGATCTGCGGCCAGTGCCTGCAACTGCACCGGGACCCCGCCACCGGCCGGGAGGAAGTGGTCTTCTCCTGCTTCAACCAGGACCAGCCGCTCGATCACGTGAGCTTCGCCTGCCTCGCCTCAAGGCTGTCCCAGAACGCGCTACAGGAAAAGCTCACTGCCCGCTGGGTCCGACGCTGCCTCGGCCGGCTGATCCCCGGCGACGAACGGGCGGCCCGCCAGGCCGGCGGCTAGCCCAACCTCCACAGTTGCCTTTAATTTTTGCCGATAGTGGCCGGCTGTAGCGCGGCCGCAACAGTTCGTTTTCAGAGTGAAGTGGCGCGCGGCCAGGCGCAGGCGCGGGCTGATCCTGGGTGCTTCGTGAGAATGTGCTCATGTACCTTCGGCACACAGGCGCACAGGAAGAACGGCAAGACCCACGTGTATTGGCGCCTGGTGCGCTCGGTGCGTCACGGCCGGGAGGCGGTGCAGGAGACGGTGGCGCAGCTGAGGGAACTTGATGCTGAGGCTCGGACGCGGGCGCAGGTGCTGGCGCGCTCAATCACCGGCGGGGCGCAGAGCGCGCAGCGCGATCTGTTTGCCGCCGAGGACGGCGCCGATGCGGTGCCGGTGCAGCTCGGTAAGGTACGGCTGGAGCGCATGGCACGGCGCATCGCCAAAGCCAAACGCCGCTTGGATGGCAGAGCGCTCGAACGCCAGATCGGGCAGCTGCTGGAGCGTAACGCCCGGGCCGCGGCCCGCTATTCGATCGCCCTCGAAGACGACGATACCCACGACTCGGGCCTGCGGCTCAAATGGCGCGCCCATCCCGAGTGGGACGAGTGGGCGAACCTCTCTGAGGGCACTTATATCCTGCGCAGCAACGTGCACGAGTGGAGCGACGAAGAGCTCTGGAAGACCTACCTCCAGCTCACCGAAGCCGAAGCGGCCTTCCGCATTCACAAGTCCGATCTGGCAATTCGCCCCATCTGGCATCAGAAGGCCGAACGCATTCAAGCGCACATCCTGGTGTGCTTCTTGGGCTACGCGCTGTGGAAGACGCTGCAACAGTGGCAACCGCGCGCAGGTCTGGGAGATTCGCCACGCACGATCCTCACCGAACTCTCGCGCATCACCAGCGCCGATGTCGTGCTGCCCTTGGCGGATGGTTCGAGGCGCGAACTCAAGATTCGCTGTGTCGTGCACCCCGATCGCAGTCAAGCGCTACTCATTGACCGTCTGGGCCTTACCCTGCCTGAGCGCCTTCGCGCGCCACAGACCGTCGAAATGTAGTGCCAACTGCGGACCTTAAGCCCCTGATCTACCAACATTCACACCCGCGAACTGTGGAAGTTGGGCTAGCTCCCCGACCGCGGAATGACAAACAACCCGCTTTTATGCCCGTAGGGTGCGTGAAGCGAAGCGAAACGCACTGAAACGACGCTGGGTGCGCGGTGCGCCGAGGCGCACCCTACGAGAACTCGGTCAACAGATCGATCAGCACTAGCGGCGCCGTCGAAATCCGGCCGCCCCCCGGTGGCAAGGGACCGCGTCATCCGCACGTTCACCACCCGGACGCGGAGACCGCGAAGCGTGAGCCTGGACGTCGCAGCCGCGGGTTCCATCATCAGAGGCACTCCTCAAGGCAGGTTGATCGGTTCGTAGCCGGCCCCTTCGTCCTTGACGCCCAGGTTGGCCACTAACCGGGTCATTGCCCGATCCAGGTCTTCCAGCACCTTGTCCGGCAATTTGTACAGGGACTCCGGCAGCAGGCTCATGGCGGGTCCCGGCGCGTCCTTGAGCAGCCGCAAGCCTGCATCGGTGGCGAACAGCCGGACCACCCGCTGATCCGCCCGATCGCGGACACGCTCAATGAGCCGTCGCTGCTCCAGCTTGTCCAGCAGGTTGCTGGCGGTGGACGCGTGCAGCGACATGGTGCGGGCGAGATCGGCGACGCGCAGCCCCGGCCGCTTCGCCAGCTCCGATAGCGCCCAGAGCTGGGGAGCGCTCACGCCGCAGTGGCTCTCCACCCAGCGGGAGTGCTGGACCGACGACTTGAACACGATGCGAAACTTGCGCAGCACCTCGTGCACGCGCCGGTCATGCCCGTCCGCGCGATCCTGGGGTGGCTGGGAGCGGGTCCGGGAAACGGCCGAGCGCCTTCGCCGCGCGGGCGGGCTGGGCAGGGGCGCCGGGGGAGTGGCGCCCGAATTTTTCCTGGGCGGGCGGCGACCGGACATGAGAAAAAACAGCGGTGACAGGCGCATCTTAGCACCGCTATTTCGTTATTGCACAAAATAGTTTTTTACAATAGTATTTAACGGGTGCATCGGCTAGGGAGAAAACCCATGAAGTTCGGCGTCAGGCTGGCGGTGCAGGGGGAAATGGGGGCCCAGGGCCAGGGCTGGGACTACGCGCGCACGATGGCCCTGGAGGCGGAAGCCCTGGGGTTTGACAGCGTCTGGCTGCCGGACCACGTGATCAACGCCCACATGGAAAAGAAGACGCCGATGCTGGAGAACTGGACCGTGCTCTCGGCTCTGGGAGCCCTCACCCACCGGGTCGTCTTCGCCGGCCACACGTTCAACAATTCCCTGCGCCATCCCGCGGTGATGGCGAAGATGGCCGCCACCTTCGACGTCATGTTCAACGGCCGCCTCATCTACTCCCTGGGCTCGGCCTGGTTCCGCCACGAGAGCGTGAGCTACGGGCTTCCCTGGGACGAGCACGGGGACCGGGTGGCCCGGCTGCGGGAAGCGCTCCTCATCGCCAAGGCCCTGTGGACTCAGCCGGAAGTGACTTTCCACGGCCGCTTCTACCGGCTGGAGGAAGCTTATCTTGAGCCGAAGCCGGTGCAGAAGCCCCATATCCCCATCTGGGTGCCGGGGGACTCGCCGGCGATCCGGGACCTGGCCGCCGAGCTGGGCGACGCCTGGCTGTTCTACTCCAAGCCGCCCGAGACCGTGGCCGGGTACGCCGAGGACATGCGCCGCCGTACCGGCGGGCGGCGCCTGCCCATGGCCACTTCCACCGTGTGCCTGGCGGGTCTCCCGGACGAGGAGGTTAAAAAATGGAGCGTGCTCTACGCGAAAGAGCGCGCCCACCGTTTTCCCGTGCCGCCCACGCCCGCGGACGTGCTCAACGAGAACCTGTGGGGGCCGGTGGAGCGCTGCGTGGAGCGCATCCGCGCCTGGGGGGCCGCCGGCGTCGAGCACCTGGTGATCCAGCCGATTCCGCCCCTGGAGGGCATGCGCTTCTTCGCCCGGGAGATCATGCCGGCGTTCAAGCAAAGCAAATAATCACCACAGAGGCACAGAGGAAAGAAGGAACTGGCCGTCAGTCGTCCTCCCACTCGTCCTCTTCTTCCTCGGGCTTTTCCTTCTCTTCCTCCCGGTCCAAACCCATCAGCCGGATCGCCGCGGCGTGGAGCGCCGATCCCTTGCGGCCCAGCTCCTCGATGACGTTCAAATGGTGGAAGCCGGGCATGGGCACCTCTTCGATCTGGAGGTTCTCCTTCCAGCGCTCCACCAGCAACTCCGTCTGGAGCCGGAATTCGCTGCTCTCCTCCCCTCCCACCGCCACCGTGAGGGGAGCCTTCACCCGCGGTTCCATGTACACGGGGCTCAACGCCCGGGCAGCCTCCGCGGTGAGCCGCAGGTCGGCGTTCATGCTGGTTTCCACCAGGGGCGCCAGGTCGTAGATCCCGCTCACCGCCAGGCCTCCCTTGATCACCTTGGGGGTCAGCCCCGAGTACACCCGGTCCCAGTCGGTGACGTACAGCATGGCGACCAGATGGGCCCCGGCGGAATGGCCCGCGACGAAGAGCTTGCCCGGATGGGCGCCGTAGTCGCCGGCGTTGCGCAGCAGCCACACCACCGCCTCCCGCGCCTGCTCCACGACGTCGGCCACCGCGACTTTGGGCGCGAGATCGTAGTTGACCATGGCCACGGTGACGCCCGCTTCCCCCAGGGCCGGCGCCAGGAAGGAAAAATCGCTCTTGTCCAGGGAGCGCCAATAGCCCCCGTGGAAATACACGAACAGCGCCCGGCTCGGCCCCTGGGACAGAAACACGTCCAGGGTCTGCTTTTCCCCCTTGCCGTAGCGCACGTCCAGGGCGCAGGGCCATTCGGCCCGCACCCGCGCGGACGCCTCGGCCCAGCGGGCGAAAATCTGGGGATGGTCGGGAATCGCCGCCCGGGCGTTGTACTGCCGCTCGAAGAACGGATCGATGCTGGGTTCCATGGCTGACTCCTGTACTCCTCTGGCACGCTTGAGAATCCTTGCGGATCGAGGAACTCGGCCGATGTCCTCCTGTCTACGAGCATGTTTGCCCGAAGCGAGGCCACTGCCGTATACTGCCGCCCGTGTCCATTGTAATGTAATGAAACGCATTGTCCTCCTGCTGCTGGCCTTCTGGCTGCCCGCCCAGGGCTTCGCCGGCATCGCGATGCCCTTCTGCGGCACCCACGGAAACGGCGGCCCCCCCGCCGATCATGGCTGGCACACCGTCCATCTGGCCCACCACGGGGTGCCCCACGATTCCCAAGGCCTTGATCACCAAAGCCCCGCCGCGGACCCGCCCGCTTCCCAGGACGGGGATTCCCGGGGTTTGCCCGCCTGCGACGGCTGCAGCCTATGCCAGCAGTGCAGCGCGCCGGCCCTCCCCGCGGCGACCGTCACGGCCCGCCCGGTGATCGCGGACGCCCAGCCGACCCTGGCGGTGCTCGCGCCCCGGCCGGTCTTTCTCGCCTCCTTCCAGCGGCCACCCCTCCTCTGAACCCCATTCCGTCGGGCGGCTGAAACCGCCGCCCCGGGGCGCGACGATTCGCGCCCTCCTCCTGCTCCACGTCCAGCGCGGAGCCGGTTTCAACTGGAAATGGGAGTCAGCTTATGTCGCAAATCCCTCGCGGAGCGTTGGCCCTTGCGGCCGTCGCTCTGGCCGCCGCCCTCGGCTTCCCTCCGGCCGAAGCGGCGCAAGACCGGGCAGGCGGCCCCCGCCTGCCCAACCTGCAAGGAGGCTCCTACGCCCGCGGCGTCGAGCCCGCGGTGGAAGCCCTGCTCGCCGGGCCCCTGACGCTGCACGACGCGATCCGCATCGCCCTGGTGACCAACGCCGAGCTCCTGCGGGAGTACCGGGAACTGGGGATCACGCCTTCCGCCCTGGTGCAATCGGGCCTGCTGGCCTCCCGGGCGGCGCCCTTGCAGGTGCGCAGCGATTTTCTCGGCCTGCCGCTTGCCACGGCGACACAACCCTTGCGCGCCCCGGACGAGCTGCGCGCCCAGGTGGCCCGGACGGCCCTGGCCGTGAGCCGGGAAGTGGCCGGAGCCTACCTGGATCTCGCCCTCGCCGAGGCGCTCGCGCCCCACGCCGAGCAACTGGCCGAGGCCGCCCTGGCCGCTGCGGAGCTCGGGGACGGCCAGCGGAAGGCGGGCAACGCCAGCCTCCTCAAAACGCTTCCTCATCGTGTTCAGCTCGCCGAAGTGACCCTCGAGCGGGACCTCGCCCGGGTCGCCCTCGCCAACGCTCAGCGGGAGCTGGCGCGGCGCTTGAGCCTCGTGCCGGGCAGCCGTCCCTTGAAGACCGCGGGGCTTCCCGCGCTACCCGACACCCTGCCCCAGTGGCAAGGATTGCCGGCTTTCGCCTGGGCGAACCGGCTGGATGCCCGCCGGGCCGAAGAGCGGTTCCGGGCCGACAACCCCACCGGCTATGCCTCTGCGCTGCCCGAGACCCGGGTGCGGTTACCCCTCCTCGCGCCGGATAACCTCTACCGCCTCCCGGCACCGGTACCCAAGGCGGAGCTTGAACTGCTGGAAATCCACCGGAGCGTGGCGGCGGAGGTGGCTGAGCGGGAGGCGCGCCTGCGGCTCGCCTACGCCAGGGCCGACGGCTACCGGGCCACCGTGCTGCCGGTGAAGGCCGCGCTGGTGGACGAGACGCTCAAGCACTACAACGGCATGCTGGTGGGCGTCTACGACCTGATCGAGGCGAAGCGGGAGGAGCTGGAAGCGCGCAAGCAATACCTCGAAGCGGTGCGGGACTTCTGGATCGCCACCCTGGACCTGGAACAGGCGGTGGGCGGCGAGTTGCCGCAGCCCGTCGCTTTCAACTATGCCGAACCGGCCGCGCCCCAGGAAACGCTCAAAACCGGCGCCGCCCACGCCGGCCAACACTGAAATTGGAGTGACACGATGGATCGCAGACGTTTTCTCGCTACGAGCGGCGGCGCCGCGCTGGGCATCGCCCTGCTCAAGCAGGCGGCCGCGGCCGCCAGGACGGCGCCGGAGGCCCGCACCCAGCCGCCGCCCGCCCCCGCCGCCGGGGCGCCGTACCGGCCCGTGGTCACCCTGAACGGGCGCAGCCTCCCCTTTCGCATGAAGGATGGAGTGAAGGAGTTCCACCTCGTCGCCGAGCCGGTGAAGCGGGAGATCGCGCCGGGCATGGTGGCGAACCTGTGGGGCTACAACGGCTCCTCCCCCGGCCCCACCATCGAAGCAGTGGAAGGCGACCGGGTGCGCATCTACGTCACCAACCGGCTGAAGGAGCACACCACCATCCACTGGCACGGCATCTTCCTGCCCAACGGCATGGACGGGGTGGGCGGCCTCAACCAGCCCCAGATCCCGCCGGGCAAGACCTACGTGTACGAGTTCACGCTGAAGCAGAACGGCACCTTCATGTACCACCCCCATGCCGACGAGATGTTGCAGATGGCCATGGGCATGATGGGCATGTTCGTGGTCTACCCGCGCCACCCGGAGGAGCGGCGCGTGGACCGGGACTACTGCTTCATCCTGGCCACGTACAAGTTCGATCCCGGCACCTACACCCCGGATCCCTCCGAGATGCTGGATTTCAACATCTGGACCTTCAACAGCCGCACGTTTCCGGGCATCGATCCCATGGTGGCCCGCACCGGCGAACGGGTGCGGGTGCGCATCGCCAACCTCTCCATGACCAGCCACCCGATCCACATCCACGGGACCCGCTTCTGGGTGACCGGCACCGACGGCGGCTGGATCCCGGAGAGCGCCCGCTGGCCGGAAACCTCCGTGGACGTGCCGGTGGGCGCGATCCGGGTGGTGGAGTTCGTGGCGGAGGCCCCGGGCGACTGGGCGTTCCATTGCCACAAGCCCCACCACACCATGGGTCCCATGGGCCACGGCGTGCCCAACATGCTGGGCGTGGACCAGTCCAGGCCCGCCGAGCGCCTGGCGGATCTCATGCCGGGCAAGCATTACATGCCCATGGGCGAGCACGGCATGGCGGAGATGCAGGACATGGCGGCCATGGCCCACATGATGCCCCTGCCGGAGAACACGCTGCCCATGATGACGGGCGAAGGGCCCTTCGGCCCCATCGAAATGGGCGGCATGTTCACCGTGGTGAAGGTCCGCGACGACCAGAAGCCGGGGGATTACTCGGACCCCGGTTGGTACGAGCACCCCAAAGGCACGGTCGCCTGGGAGCTGGACGAGAAAAGCGCCCGGGAGCTGATGGCCGGTTTCAACCCGCAACAGTGAAAGGAGAGCCCATGAAACGCACGATCGCATCCCTCGTACTGCTCGGCGCCAGCACGGCCGTGACCGCCGCAGGCGTTCATTCCGGCGGCCACGGCGGCGCTTACAGTTTCGGCGAACCGGGCAAGCCCCATGAAGTCACCCGAACGATCGAGATCAAAGCGACGGACGACATGAAGTTCCTGTTCGATCTGCCTGCCATCAAACAGGGCGAGACCATTCGCTTCGTCATCACCAATACGGGCAGGCTTACCCACGAGTTCTCTCTGGGTGACGAGGCGACCCAGCGGGCCCACGCCAAAATGATGGAAAAAATGCCCGGCATGAAGCACGAGGGCGATCCGGCGGCGGTCACCCTCGCCCCTGGCGAAACCAAGGAGATCATCTGGAAGTTCAACAAGCCGATCAACGGCAAGGTGGTCTTCGCCTGCTTCCACGACAACCACCACCGGGCGGGCATGACGGCCAGGGTGGACTTCGAGAAGGCGAAGCAGAACTGACGCCCGGACCGGGCGGAAAAGGTGCAAGAACGCAACACGCGCTCTCGCATCAAGCCCCGGCCAGAAGGGGAACAAAGGCGAAAAGGAGATTTCCATGAAAGCGATCGTCTTCGGCGTCATCCTCGCGGCGCTATACACCGGCGCCGCACCGGAGGCCGCGGCGCAAATGAAAGACCACGGCGGCATGTCCCAGAAGGACCATGGCGGCACGGGCATGCCGATGCAGGGCGCGGAGGCCCACAAGGCCACCGGCCTGGTCAACACGGTCGATGCCGAGCGTGGCATGGTGAACGTAACCCATGGCCCGATCCCCAGTCTCAAGTGGCCCCAGATGACGATGGATTTTGAGGTGGCGGACAAAGCGATGCTGGAAGGGTTGAAACCCGGCATGAAAGTGGAATTCGAGCTGGGAAAGAAAAAGGCCGGCGGCTACGCCATCACGTCGATCCGCCAAGCGAGATAGCGCAGCGGAAGGCACGGCGAGGGATCTATTGAGAGGGCCGAGCGTCCGTCAGGCATTTCGAGGACCCTCGCCAATTGCCGCTCGTCCATCAGAATATTAGAATGAATTGATCTTTCAAAGGAAAGGAGGCGCCGATGTATGGATTCAACCTCACGGTAGACGGCCCCTTCGACGCCGTGGTGGAGCGCGTGGCCGAAGCGCTCAAGAAGGAGGGCTTCGGCGTGCTCACCGACATCGACGTGAAGGCGACGCTCAAGGCCAAGCTCAACATCGACCGCAAGCCCTACCGCATCCTGGGCGCCTGCAATCCGCCGCTCGCCCACCGGGCGCTCGACGCCGATCCCGATATCGGGCTGCTGCTCCCGTGCAATGTTGTCGTGCGCGAAGAAGACGACGGCCGCATCTGGGTCGGCTTCATGGATCCGGAAGCGGTGCTCAAGCTGGTGGACAAGCCCGAAGTGCACACGCTGGGCAAGGAAGTGCGGGCGCGCCTCGAACGGGTGCGGGACGCGCTCAAACGATGAAGGATTCGCCGACGGGTGCGTCTGCCGGGCTCCGATTTGATGTAAATCAACATGCCGGTTGTCGTTATGCGGTATTTTTTCCGTCCATGTCGAGTATCCGACCAGTAAACGCTTTTCGCGCGCCTCTCATCACGTTGTTTTTCTCTTCGTACTCGAAAAGGAGCATTGCCATGAAACGCATCGATGTACGCAGGACACTCGCCGCCGGGACGCTCGCCGGGGTCGCCGCGCTGGGCGCAACCGCGCTGGCTCAAGGACATCAAGAGGGCGGCTACGGCATGGGGCCGGGCATGATGGGACCCGGGATGGGCATGGGTCCGGGCATGATGGGCGGATACGGTCCAGGGCCCCGCGGCGGGTATGGGCCGGGCGGCGGTTACTGCCCCGGTTACGGAATGGGCATGGGTCCCGGCATGATGGGCGGTGGCATGATGGGTGGTTACGGCCCAGGCATGGGGATGGGAATGATGGGCCCCGGGATGATGGGCGGCTATGGGCCCGGCATGGGGATGGGGCCTGGCATGATGGGCTACGGTCCCCTCGGCACATTGAATCTCACCGACGACCAGCGCAAGAAGATCGAGGGGATCCATGAAGAAGTCCGCAGGAAGCAGTGGGATCTGATGGGCAGAATGATGGAAGAGCGGCAGAAGCTGGCCAACCTGCTCTGGGCCGAAAAGCGCGACAACAAGGCCATCCAGGAGCAATACAAGAGGCTCCAGGACCTGCGCCAGCAGCACCTGCAATTGCGCCTCGAAGCCCACGACAAGCTCGAAGGGGTACTCACCAGGGAGCAGAAGGAGCAGCTCAGGCGCTTCGGCCCGTGGTGGGCGCAGGACATCGAGTAGCGCCCTGACCCGAAGGCCGGCGGCCACACCCTCAGTCGGAGCAAAAAAATACCATGAACCGGCCGACCCGAACGTTTCTCATCCACCTTCTCCTGTTGATTCTTTCGCTTCAGGCGTTCGCGGCGGACCAAATGGATGAGATCGATTATCGCCCGAGCGCATCGCTAACGATTGCTTCGATGGTGGAAACGGGCGATCGCGAAGGCGACCAGCCAGCGTCGCCAGCGCCTTCCTGCAAGAATGTCCTATCCCAGCATCAGGTGTGCACCTGGGCTGGCCTTCCGGTAACAGCGCCCGCACGGGGCCCTGTTGCCGCGCCGTTCCGCTTCTCCATCGAAGCCGCCCGGTTTTCCAGCCTCACTCCCGCCCCACCGAAACGCCCGCCGCTAGCCTGACCCCGACCCTCCGGGGCAGGCGCCCGGCCCGCCGCGGATCGCCGCGGCGCGCGCGGCGTTTTCCGCCGTTTCTCTTGCGCCCCCGCTTTGCAAGCGGAGCCGCCTCGCACGGCCCCGGTCCGGCGTGCTATGCCGCCGGCAACGCCGGTAAGGGGAGCGCGTGACCTCGATATCGCTTGGAGCGAATCGCGTGCTAACTCGCTGAGAACATCATGCGAAGTTCCGTTCGTATGCTAGGCGCTTGTGGGAACCACACTCGCCCTTGTTCGCGTATCGGCCGGGCTCAAGATGCCGACATGAAATTGCCGGTTGCGCTCCTCGTCCTCGCCTTTTCCGGCTTGGCCGTCGCTCAAGGAAGCTCCGGAGGAAGCCATTCCTTCGGAGCTCCGGCCCAGCCATCGGAGGCCACCCGGATCGTGCCTGTCAAAGCGACCGACGACATGCGGTTCGTGTTCCCGCGTTCTTTCACAATCCAGCAAGGCGACGTCATCCGCTTCATTGTCGTAAACGCGGGAAGAATCGAGCACGGATTTTCCATCGGCGATGGAGCCTCCCAGCACACCCGCGCCGCGACGATGAAAAAGCGGCCGGACATGGAACACGCCGACGATCCGTCGGCGGTGACCCTCAAGCCGGGCGAGATCAAGGAGATTACCTGGCGTTTCGACAAGCCGGTCGAGGGCGATGTCGTCCTCGCCTGCCACCTGCCGGGCCATTACGAAGCGGGGATGGTGAGTCGCGTTCCTTTCGTCAAGCGATGAGATGGAATTCACCATGATCCACCATGGCTCTCCAGCCGCAAGCCCATCGAAAGACCCGGGTAGCCGCACCTGGCGCGTTCTCATCATCGAAGATCAGCAGGACGTGGCGCAACTGGTCGGCAAACAGCTTGCCGATCAGTTGTCCTGCAAGGTCAAACTGGTCTCGGATGGGGCCGCCGGCCTCGCCTTGGCGGAAACGAGGCAGTTCGACCTCATCATCCTCGACGTGATGCTGCCCGCCATGGACGGCCTGGAGGTCTGCAAACGGCTCCGGGCAAGCGGCAACCGGGTGCCGATACTCATGTTGACCGCCCGCTCATCGGACCTGGACCGGGTCTTGGGGCTGGAGCTGGGAGCGGACGATTATCTCGCCAAGCCCTTCCAGATGGCGGAACTGGTCGCCCGGGTGAAAGCATTGTTCCGGCGCATCGAAGCCTTCTCCAGGCCCGAAGCGGACGGTGCCCCGGAACCCGTGCAGGTCGGGGACCTGGTCATCGATCCGTCCCGCCGCCAGGTATCGGTGGGCGGGACGCCGGTCGAGCTCACGGCCAAGGAGTTCGACCTCCTGCTGTATTTCGCGCGCAACCCCGGGAGGGTGTACACGCGCGCCCAGCTCCTGGACGCCGTCTGGGGATATGGCCACGAGGGATACGAGCATGCAGTCAACTGCATGATAAACCGGCTACGGGCGAAGATCGAGCGCAACCCGGCCTCACCCCGATACCTGATAACCGTACGCGGCGCGGGCTATAAGCTATCCGAACAGGTATGACCCGTCCGCCGCTCGGGCTCCCGACTCTCAAAGCCAAGCTGGTAGCGGTCCTGCTCATCCTGTGCAGCGCGATAAGCGCGCTGTTCCTCGTTGCGGCGCGCCTTTTCCATGATACGTACCATCAGGAGATCACCCAGTTCGTCAACCGGGCGCTGGCCGCCAATTTCCTGACCGAATCCGTCCTGGCGCCGCGAAGTCTCGCCGATCTCGCTCAGTTGCAGGGCGCCCTCGACCACCTGGCGCAGGTCAATCGCGACGTCGAGATCTATGTCCTCGATGAGCGTGGCCGCATCCTCATGTCGTCGCTGCCGCCCGGGCAGATCGCCTTGACCCACGTCTCCCTCGCGCCGATCCGGCAGATGCTTTCGGCCGAGCCCGCGTTCCCGATTCTTGGGGACAATCCCAGGGATCCCGGGCGAAAGAGCGTGTTCTCCGTCGCGCCTTTTGCCCTGCCCTCGGGAGAAACGGCGTTTCTTTACGTGATCCTCGGCGGAGCCGATCGGGACGACGCCACGCGGGCGCTGCGGCGCAGTTACGCCGCCAAGGAATACGTTCTGGTCAGCCTCAGCGGCGTGGTGGTCGCGTTTACTGCGGCCTTTATAAGCATCGGCCTGATCACCCGCCCGCTCCGGCGCCTGATCTCGGCCATGGACGATTTCCGCAACTCGCAGTTCACGAAAACACCGGTGCTGCCGGAAGTCACCAAAGACCCTCCTGGAGATGAGCTCCAGCGCCTGAGCTACACTTTCGCGCAGATGGCGCAGCGCATCGTCGACCAGATGCAGGCGTTGCGCCAGACCGACGCGGCGAGGCGCGAATGGGTCACCCACCTGGCCCACGACTTGAAGACGCCCCTCACTTCGCTGCACGCCCACCTGGAGACCCTCCTCGACGAGACGAAGCTCACCCCTTCCGAGAGACGTCTCTACGTAGAGACCGCGATCCGGCAGACGCAAGGTCTCGCGAAAATGGTCAAGCGTTTACTGGACCTGGCCAAGCTCGAGTCCAACGAGATAATTCCCAACCTGGAACCCTTTCAGCTTTCCGATCTCGTACAAGACGTCATCCAGAAATTCTCCTTGACCTCCAGCGCCCAAGGGTGTTCCCTCGTCATGGAGGCGCCGGATGACGTCCCGCTGGTCATGGCCGACATCGGGCTCATCGAGCGCGTGCTGGAAAACCTGATCGACAACGCCCTGCAGCACACGGGCGCGGGCGGGCGCATCCGGGTATGCCTGATCCCGCGCGGCGCCCGGGTGATCGTGGAAGTCGACGATACCGGCACCGGGATCAGCGCGGAGCAATTGCCCCACATCTTCGACCGGTTCTACCGCGCCGAGAAGGAGCGTCCCGGCGCTTCCGAACACGCCGGGCTCGGGCTCGCCATCGTCAAACGCATCCTCGAGCTCCACGGCGTCGCCATAACCGTGGAAAGCAGCCCGGGGCTGGGCAGCACGTTCCGCTTCGCCCTTCCTGTCGTCGCACCGAACGCCGGCCATTCCAGCAAGACGCCCGCCCTCAGTTCCGGCGACACCGCTCTGCGCAGTCGGCCGCAACGTCATCCGACGTAAGCGCCCCCGGCCCGCCTCCGCGCAGCGACCAGAAAAAATGAGCTTGCTGCGATTATGCGGAGACCTTTCTGGTCGATAGTTAACGTAGGCGCGCAATGCGCGCCTGTTTCCCAGGCTTTCCGATCACGTGTCAACGCAAGGAGAAAAATCATGTCGACCAAACGGTCTCGAAACGCGGCTTCGTTCGCGTATGCCGCGGCGCTCTTGGGCGCCACCCTGGCTACCGCTCCGGTTCTCGCGGCCGACCGCCATCAAGGACGCACCGCCGAGCCGGTTCCGCAGGAACGCTGCATCACGTGGCTCGAACGGGAGATGCAGATCACCGACGGCTATGACGGGTACGCCATGTCCCAAATCCCCCTGTGCCCCGCGGAATCCGGCAAGGGCGCGGCCAAACGGGGTGTCGAGGGACGGGAGGGTTTCCCCCCGGCTGCCTCGCGCGAACAGGAACGCTGCATCACCCGATTCGAGCGGGATATTCAGATCACCGATGGCGTCGACGGCTACGCCCTGTCCAGATTGCCGCTGTGCTGAACGGGCGGCTCCCCATGCCGGGCCGGAGGGTGCGCAGCGCGCTCATCACGGGGCGGTTCTTTGACGCGCCCCGTTGGCCAGGAACGCGAGTGCCGGGGGTGGTAAGACCGTTTATCGCGTTTCCTGGGAGTGAGAAGTTTTTGAGATGTTTTCGCGATATTCCTAAGACCTAAAGCAACGATCATCGCGCGGGTGTTGCTTCGAAAGCCGTGTCGCCGGGGAGGAAGGTCCGATGCGCCCGGCCCGAGGCAACGCGGCCATTAACCCACTCAGAGGAGAAACGAATGATGACCAGCTCGATGAAAAAGAAAGTCCTGGTGTTGGCGGTGGCGGGCGCTTTCGCTGCTCCCGCAGCCGTGCTGGCCCAGGGAAAGGCGGAAGCGGAAAGCACCCCTCACGACGCCCTGCACAAGGGACGCGAGTCGGGCAGCGTCACGATCTACGGCACGTTGAACGTCGATTACGAACTCGTCAAGCGGGAGGGCGCGACCGCGGCCGGGGTGCCGCTCAATAGCCTGGTTCCCGCCGGAACCGGGGTCAACAGCGCCCGCCGGGACCGGGTCTCGTCCAACTCTTCCAATATCGGCTTCCGGGGTACCGAAGACCTGGGCGGCGGGCTGAAAGCCGTCTGGCAAATCGAGTCGGCCATCGCCATGGACGGCGGTACGAGCACATTGGCCGGCCGGGATACCTATGCCGGCTTGACCGGCAACTGGGGTACCCTCCTCTTCGCCGGCAACCACGACAGCCCCTACAAGCGCGCGGTGCAGGGCAAAGATCCCTTCTACGCGACCGGCGTCGCCACCCAGAAGGGCATCCTGGGCAGCCCGGGCTTCAACGTCGCCAGCGTGAACGCGGTGTCCGGAATCACCGTGGGCGGCAATGCCGGTGGGACGATTCAGCAGAACGCCGGATTCGACGCCCGGCTGAACAACATGGTGTTTTACCGGAGCCCGGTGTTCAACGGATTCTCCGGAGAAATCGCCTATGGGGCCCGCGAACAGAAAACCCCGACGCTGAAACCCTCGGTCGTATCTTTGCAGGTCCGCTACGAGCAGGGGCCCTATTTCCTCACCTATGCCTACGAGCGCCGGGACGACGTGTTCGGCCTGAACTCCATCGTCGCCGGGACCGTGCCCACCGCCGGGTCCTCCGAGGACACGGCGAACAAGGTCGGCGCGGGATACAGGTGGGACGGCAGATGGGGCAGCACCGAGTTCCTGGCGGTGTGGGAGAACCTGGACTACGAGACCAGCGTTCCCGCCAGCGGCGTGACCGCGTTCGACCGGGACGCATGGGTGGTGTCGGCGACCCATCGTTTCGCCAACCACCGAGTGAGCGTGTCCTACAGCGATGCCGACGAGGGCTCCTGCACGCTGGCAACCGGAGGGCCCTGCTCCACCAGCGGCCTGGGCGCCAAGCAGTACGCGCTGGGTTACGCCTACAGCTTCTCCAAGCGCACCGACGGCTACCTGCACTGGACCAAGATCAAGAACGACGCCGCTGCTTCCTATAACTTCGGCGTGACCGGCGCGCCTGCCGCCGGTCCCGGCGCCGATCCCCAGGCCATCGCCCTGGGCTTGCGTCACCGGTTCTAAGAGCGGCTGGGTGGCCGCCCATTTTCGTGCTGTCGCGGGCGCGAATGCCGGCTAAGCCCGGCGCGATGGGCAGCCGCCAACTCGGCGATGCGGCCGCGTTCTCCTCTGACGGCCGCATCGCCTTCATTTATCAACCTCGCGCGCTCCCCCACCTTCGATGGAATCTCCCGCTTTTTATCTGGAACAGGAGACAGGCAAATGAAAGCCGCCCTACTGATGGTTTTCGCCGCGGCGCTCGCCTTCGGCGTCAGCGACTGGTCCCATGCCCAAGGCCGCCACGATGAGGGCGTGAGCCCCCATGCGCAGAAGGAGAAAAAAGCGCAAGACGCGGGAAAGAAAGCGCCGAAGCGCTCCGGCGGCCGTCACGACGAGGGGGTAGACCCCCATACGCCCCGCGCAACCCAGGAGGCCGGCAAAGCAAGAGCCCCGGACGCCGAGGGAAAGACCCAGAAATGAGGCCGATCGCCGTACTTCTCACACCGGGAGACTCGCATGCGCAGTAGGTCACGATTGATCCATTTCGGGCTATTGAGCACCCTGGCGGCAATCGGCGCCGGGTCAGGGGCCGCCGTGGCGGCTGACGATACCCAAGCGCTGAAGGCCGAAATCGAAGCCCTCCGGAAGGAGGTCCAGGAACTTCGCGCCCTGGTCAAAAAGGCGCCGCCGACCGAGGAGGTTGCCGCGCTCCGTCAAGAGGTGGCGAAGGCCCGGTCGGAATGGAAGGACGTCGGCTCGACCAAGCACTTCGCCGGATACGCCGACGTGGGCTACACCGACGCGAAGAACGGCAGCGGCCTCTTCGATCTGGCGCGGTTCAACCCCGCGTTCCATTACCAGTACCAGGACCTGGTGCTGCTCGACGCGGAGCTGGAGATCGCGGTGGACGAGGACGGCGGCACCGAGACGGGACTGGAGTTCGCCACGATCAGCCTGCTGGCCCACGACTATGCGGCGGTGTACGCCGGCAAGTTCAACAGCGGCATCGGCCAGTTCCGCCAGAACCTGCACCCGGGGTGGATCAACCGGCTGCCTTCGACGCCGGTGGGCTTCGGCCACGATCAGGCCGCTCCGACGTCCGAGGTGGGCGCCGGCGTGCGCGGAGGTCTTCCGCTGGGACCGATGCGGGCAACCTACGACCTGTGGGTAGGCAACGGGCCGCGGCTCGAGCTGAACGCGGCCGGCGACGAGATCGAAATGATCGAGGCGGAAGGCGCCACCAGCGATCCGGACGGGAAAAAGGTCTTCGGCGGGCGGATCGCGCTGCTGCCCCTTCCCAAGCTGGAGCTGGGCCTCTCTGCTGCCCGCGGCAAGGTCGCCGTGGTCACAGACGGGACCGCCGAGGCCGCCCGGGACTACGACGTCTTGGGCGCCGACGCCGCCTATCAATGGAAGAACCTGGACCTGCGTGGCGAATACGTGCAGCAGAAAGTCGGCGGCCTGGCGGGGAGCGTCGCCCCTGCGGGCGGAAAATGGAAAGCCTGGTATCTCCAGGCGGCGTACCGGCTGGCCCCCACGAAATGGGAAGGCGTCGTGCGCTACGGCGACTACAACACGCCGCACGCCGACCAAGACCAAAAACAATGGGCCTTGGGCGTCAACTACTGGTTCGCGCCCAACCTGGTCGGCAAGATCGCCTACGAGTGGAACAAGGGCTTGACCGGGACTCCCAACGATGACAACCGGTGGCTGCTCCAGGCGGCCTACGGCTTCTGAGGACAATGCGCCATGAGTAACCGAAATCTGTCACGTACGGCAGCCCTGGCGATGGCGGCATCGCTGCTCGCCATCACCCTGGCGACGGGAATCGCCCGCGCGGAAGAACAGAAAACCGATCCCGCGGCCTTCGCCCGGGGCGCGAAAGCATGGGCCGACAACTGCGCCCGTTGCCACAATCTGCGCGACCCGAAAGAGCTGCGCGACGACCAGTGGAAACCGGTAGTCACGCATATGCGCATTCGCGCCGGGCTGACCGGCCAGGAGGCGCGGGACATTCTACTGTTCTTGCAGGGGAGCAATTGAGATGAAGGCATGGGCGGCGGTGGCAATCGGCGCGGTATTCGCGGGTTGCGCAGGCGCGTCCCTCGCCGACAGCCGCGGCAAGGCGGTTTACGAGCAAACGTGCATCGCCTGTCACGGAGCGGATGGAAAGGGCGCCGTTCCCGGGGCACCGGACCTTACCAAGAAAGGGGGGCCGCTGGCGAAGGCGGACGCAGTTCTGCTGGAAAACATGATCAAGGGCTTTCAGACCCCGGGCTCGCCCATGGCGATGCCGCCCAGGGGCGGAAATCCAACGCTCACGGAAGACGACCTCAAGGCGGTCCTCCGGTATATGCGGGCGGCGTTCGGTTCTTGAGGGGCCGCCTTGGCCCGCGCGGCCCGTTTCCTCTCTGATCTGTCCCCTGCCGCTGCTACTTTCCGGCTCGGCGCGCCGATCACTCGACCTCCACCTTTCCTACCATGCCGGCTTCGAAATGGCCGGGTACGAGGCACGCGAAATAGACCGTGCCCGGTTTGTCGAATTGCCAGACGATGCCCCCGACCCTCCCCGCAGGCACGGACGTCATGTTGGGTTCGGCGTGCTTCATAGCGGGGTTCCCGCGCATCATGGTGGCATGCTCCTTCAGCTCCTCCAGGGTGCCGATCACCATCTCATGCTGGAGCTTGCCGGCGTTGCGCACGAAGAAGCGGACCGTCTCGCTCGCTTTCACCTTGATCTGATCGGGCGTGAATCGCATGGTGTCGTCCATCGTGACCTCTATGGTGCGGCCCGCCCTCACCGGATCGCCAGGCTTGCCTGCCATCGACACATGCATGTCCTTGTGCATGCCGGCCATGTCATGGCCGCCGTCGTGATTGCCGGCGGCCTGCTCCATCGCCGGGAGTACGCCGAGGACCAGGATCGAGAATGTCTTTTTCATACGGCTTGCTCCCTTCGGGTTGAGTTGCCTTGAACGGTCGAATCAGAACCAGAAACGCAGTCCCGCGATGAATCGCGCTTCGTTCGGATCTTCGCCGGCGGCACGCGCCAGATCTTCCGTACCCCCGAACCTGCGCGACCATTCCACACCCACGTAAGGGGCAAGCTCGCGGTAAATTTCGTAGCGCAGGCGCAGCGCCGCGCTGGCGACGGACAGCCCACTGCCCAGTCCGCGCGCGGCGTCGCGCTTGCCGTAGAAATCGGCTTCGATCCTCGGCTGCAGGATCAGCCTCTGGGTCAGGAGCAGGTCATACGAGACGTCCAGCCGCAGCGCGCTGCGCCCCTTGTTGCCGACGTAACCGGCGACTTCCACCTCGAACCAGTAGGGCGCCAGCCCCTGGACGGCGAACGCCAGCCAGGTCCGGTCCGGCCCCTCCCCGCCGTCGTAGCGCACGCCGAGCTGCGCGTCCCAGAAGGAGGCGATGGCATGCCCCCACAAGAGCTCGGTACGCGCTTCCTTGAAATTGCCGCCGTCGCGTTCACCTTCGGCCTTCAGTACCGCCCGGTCGTAGGTGCGCCCGTACCAGGCCTGCAGGTCGTACTCCACGGAGGAGTTACCGTCACCGCGCATGTATTCCAGGTTATCCACCAGCAACGACCCGAAGCCGTGCTCATCCGCAAGCTGCAATTTGCGCGGCCCGAAGTCGTAACCGCCCGAATAGGCGTGCGGATCCCGGGCATCGGGCGGGGCCGCACCCCCCTGCATCGATCCGTGGTCCATCCCCGCATCGCGTATCCGGCCGGCCTCCCCGTCCGTGCCCCTGGCTGCGCCGCTGCCGCGGCTCGGGTCCTCCGCAGGCGCGGGCGATGTGGCATGCCCCGCGTGCGGACCCGCCGGCGCTAGCGGGTTCTGCGCCCAGGCTGGGGATAGGCCAGGCGCCATCAGGATGGCGGCGGCAAGCGAAACCACGCTTGAAGCGATTCTTTGCGCCGGTCCCGGCGCAGCCGGAATGAAACGCGGGAAAGCGCCGAACGAACTCACCTGGTTGCGCACCATTGTTATCCTTCTGCTGGATTGGGTTGGGCCGCGCTCAGGCCACAACCACTTCCCGGAACATGCCCGCGTCCATGTGGTATAGCAGGTGGCAATGCCAGGCCCAGCGGCCGAGCGCATCGGCGGTGACCAGGAAGGTGACCCGCTGGGCCGGCTGCACGTTGATGGTGTGCTTGCGCACCTGGAAGCGCTCGTCGGGGCTTTCCAGCTCCTGCCACATGCCGTGGAGGTGCATGGGATGGGTCATCATCGTGTCGTTGACGTGGACGACGCGCAGGCGCTCGCCGTAGCGGAAGTGCACCGGCGTGGACCTGCCGAATTCCAGGCCATCGAACGACCAGGTGAAGCGTTTCATGTTGCCGGTCAGGTGCAGCTCGACCTCCCGCTCCGGACCCCGCACGTCGAGCGGCCCGCCGATCGTGTGCAGGTCGGCGTAGGTCAGTACGCGCCGGCCGTTGTTACGCAGACCGACGCCGGGATCATCCAGGTTGGTCCGGGGGTAATCGACGCGCATGTCCACGCCCGGGCCGTATTCGGTCCGCGCGTGGCGCACGCGCACCGCGCCGGCCCCCATCCCCATACCGCCGGGCACGGCGTGCTGGCCATGATCCATGGCCGGCATGGCGTGGCCGCCGTGATCCATGCCCTGCATCCTTTCCATGCCCGGCATGGCCTGCGCGCCGTGATCCATGCCGTCCATGCCCGACATCCCCGGCATGTTGCCGTGATCCATCGCCCCCATCATGTCGGCCATGGTGAGCGGCTCGGGTTTGTCCAGCGCCGGAACGGGAGCCTCCATGCCGGCCCGCGGGGCGAGCGTGCCGCGGGCGTAGCCGGTGCGGTCCATCGACTGGGCGAAGATCGTGTAAGCGCGGTCGTCCTTGGGCTCGACGATCACGTCGTAGGTCTCGGCGACGCCGATGCGGATCTCGTCCACCGTCACCGGCTCCACGTCCTGGCCGTCAGCCTGGACCACGGTCATCTTGAGATCGGGGATGCGCACATCGAAGAAGGTCTGCGCGGCGCTGTTGATGAAGCGCAGCCGCACCCGCTCGCCGCGCCGGAACAGGCCGGTCCAGTTGCCCGCCGGGGTGATGCCGTTCAGGAGGTAGGTGTAGGTGTAACCGGAGATGTCGGCGAGGTCGGTCGGGCTCATGCGCATCTGGTTCCACATGCGGCGCTTGTCGACGGCCGCACGCATGCCCTCCTTCGCCGCGTCGCGGAAGAAATCCACCACGGTCGGCTGGTTGAAGTTGTAGTAGTCGCTCTGCACCTTGAGCTTCTTGAGCACCCGCATCGGGTCCTCGTCGGTCCAGTCGGCGAGTTGCACCACGTATTCGCGATCGAAGCGGATCGGGTCTTTTCCCGCCGGATCGATGACGATGGCGCCGTACATTCCGGTTTGCTCCTGGAACCCCGAGTGGGAGTGGTACCAGTAGGTGCCCGCCTGCTTCACCCGGAAGCGGTAGACGAACGTCTCGCCGGGCGCGATGCCCCGGAAGCTGATGCCGGGAACGCCGTCCATCTCGAACGGCAGGAGGATGCCGTGCCAGTGGATGGAGGTGTCCTCCGGGAGCCGGTTCGTGACGCGCAGGGTCACGTTGTCACCCTCGCGCCAGCGCAAGACCGGCCCCGGGATCGAGCCGTTGATGGTGGTCGCCATGCGCGGGCGACCGGTGAAGTTGACCGGCGTCTCGGCGATGGTCAGATCGAACTCGGTGCCGAGGAGCATCGGGGGCGTTCCGGTGGCCGTCGCTGCCGCGCCTGCCCACGACGGCCTGAGCCAAGGCGAAAGCCCGAAGAGCACGCCGCCAGCAGCTATGCCCTGGAGGAATCGCCGGCGAGGGAAACGAGGAGCGGGAAACATCAGGAGGGGTTGGGCACTACGCTTCAGAAAATCGATAGGAATGCTCGCCGCTTTAAGTTCTCAATCAACGCCCTCGCAAGCGCCTCGGATTCTTGGCGCTCGACGAGGTCTTCCATAACACTCGCGTCCAACCCGCCGTTGCGCTTCCCGGTTGAGTCCGACTTGTAAAATACTCGCGGAACTTCGCAGTTTCTTCGCAATTCTCTTTCAAGATTTTCGCCCCGCCTTGGCCTTTTCCCTCATGACCCAGGGCTCTTGGTAAAATACCGTTGTTTGATCTACGTCAAAGGGCGCCGCTCGGCTTGGATTAACCTTGAAAGCAAGATCGATTCGATACCTACTCCATGTTGCGGCGATTCAAACGGTTCGTAGTGCTTCTGCTGGCCCTCAGCCTGCCGGTGCAAGGCGTGGCCGCAGCGCTGTCTTTGGCCGGGGGGCATCACGACGCGCCCCCCGCCATCGATACCAGCACCCAGCTCGCGGGGGACGGCGGCTGCCACCACGACCCATCCGCAGGCCACGCCCCCGGCGATCACTTCAAGGCCTGCCACCATCTCGCCGGCGCCTTTCCCATCCCTTCGGCGCCGGTCGTTTGCCCTCTTCCTGATTCGGACGTCTATGGCTCGGCAACGCCCGGGGCCCTCTCGTCGTTCGTTCCCGAGCAGCCTCGCCGCCCTCCCCTCGCCTGAATTCGCGGCCCCGCTTTGCGGGGCGAGCACGACCGTGTTGCGGCAGATCGCTGTACGTCGCAAATACTGGCGTTCCCCGCTCCGTTTTTCGAAACGGGCCACGTGGATTTACCCGAAATTGCAGCAAACCACCCTCTCAACCGAAAGGAAATGCCATGAAACGGCCATTGATCATCGCCATGACCCTCGTCGCCCTCGCCTCCGCCCCGGCCTTCGCCGTGGAGGAGCACCACCCCGACCAGAAACCCGGAGCGGCGGCCCCCGCAGGGGACAAGGCCGGGCCACCGGCCGCCGCCGACAGCGGCAAGATGGTGCAAAAGATGAAAGCCAATACCCAGAGGATGCAGGAACAGCTCGACAAGATCGCGCGCGCCAAGGATCCCCAGGAGCGCCAAATGCTGCTTCAGGAGCACATGCAGACCATGCGGGAGAACATAATGATGGGCCAGTCCTTGATGATGGGCGGCCCGGGCGCCGCTCCCGGCATGGGCATGATGGGCGGCATGGGGCCCGGTGGCATGATGGGGCCCGGGATGATGGGCATGTGCCCCATGATGGGCATGATGGGCGGCGGCATGATGGGAGGCATGGCGGGCGGCATGGGAGGAATGGCCGGCGGCATGGCGCCCGAGGTCATGATGAACCGCATGCAGCAGATGGAAAAACGACTGGACATGATGCAGATGATGATGGAACAGATGCTGAAGCCCCAGGCTCGGCCAGCACAGAAATAGGCCTCTGGACCCAAAGACTCACATATCCCTACGCCGAGGAAGACGCGCTCCGCGACATGGTGCGCCTTAAATGCAGTGCTGCGCCGCTGCCCGGCGGACCCGGCTGAATTTATCCCGGAGGGGCGATAAGGCAACCGCAAGATGCGAAAACAGCAGGAAAAGAATGGTAGCGGCAATAGCCGGCGGCGACGCGCGCTGCCGGCCCGAACCGCAGCCGAAGGCACGTTCCCCGGAAACACAGCCGTGGGCGATACTAGCTGGAAAGTCTACGCACTCGCGTTTGCGACGACCGGCGCGGCCGCATACATCCTGTGTGCGTTCTTTGACGCGCTGTTTCCGCCTTTCGGCCTGCTTGCATGGCTCGCGCCAGCGAGCCCTTGGCCGATCACGGGCGGTCCCTTGGGTTACGCCTTTGGTCTTGCCCTCTCCGCAGCCGCCGGTTTTGTGCTTGGTGCGATCTACGCCGGCGCATGGAGGTTCTGGAGGCGGAGACTGGGGTGAGGCAGTGCGCACCGGTACGGGCCAAATGAACGAAGCCACGCCGGCGACGGCGCATCTGCCGGTGCGCGAGCTGCCGCGCCTGGCGCATATCTTGGGCGTGGCGGCGGCGCAGGGCTTCGGGCGCTACGTGGAGCGGCTGCGCCTCAAGGCGCAGCTCCCGGGCGGCCCGGCCACGCAGGCCGCCGGCGACGCGCGGCGCTTCCGCGCGGCCCTCGAGGAGCTCGGGCCCACGTTCATCAAGTTCGGCCAGGCCTTGAGCGTGCGCCAGGACCTGTTTGCCGAAGAGGTGATCGCGGAGCTGCAGCAGTTGCAGGACCGGGTGCCGCCGTTTCCGGCGGCGCAGGCGCGAGCCATCGTCGAGGAGGAGCTCGGAGCGCCGGTGAGCGAGCTCTTCGCCGCGTTCGACGAGACGCCGCTCGCCGCCGCCTCCATCGCCCAGGTGCATCACGCGCGCCTGCGGGACGGCACGGCGGCGATCGTGAAAGTGCAGCGGCCAGGCATCGAGGAACTCATCCGCGCGGACGTCGAGATCCTGCGCTTCCTCGCGCGGCTGCTCGCGCGGCACGTGCCCGAGGCGCGGCGCTACGACCCGCCGGGGCTCGTCGATGAGTTCGCGGAGCGCATCTCGCTCGAGCTCGATTTCCTGCGCGAGGGGCACAACGCGCAGCGCTTCCGCGCCGACTTCCGCGACGAGCCCGCGGTCTACGTACCGCAGGTGTTCTGGGAGCTCTCGAGCCGGCGCGTGCTCACCATGGAGCACAGCACCGGCCAGCGCATCGGGCCCGAGTATCCCGCGGATGCCGCCGAGCGCCGCCGGCTCGCGCAGACGCTCACGCGCCTCACCCTGGTCCAGATCTACGAGCACGGTTTCTTCCACGGCGACCCGCACCCTGGCAACGTGTTCATCCTGCCGGACGGGCGCCTGTGCTTTCACGACTTCGGCATCGTCGGGCGGCTGTCGCGGCGCGATCAGGAGAACCTGAGGCATCTGTTCCTCGCCGTGGTCGCGCGCGACGCGGAGTGGCTGGCCGACACCTATCTCGACATGGGCGGCGTGCCCGCGGGGATAGACCGCGCCGCGTTCGTCCGCGACCTCGGCGAGTCGCTCGATCGTTACTACGAGGCGTCCGCCCGCGGCGCCTCCTTCGGCGAGGTGCTGCAGCAGTTCATCCGCCTAGGCAGCCGCTACGAGATCCGGCTGCTGCGCGAAACCCTGCTGGTCGCGAAGGTGTTCATGATCCTCGAGTCCGTGGCGCGCACGCTCGATCCGCAGTTCGACATGATCGCCGCGTTCGAGCGCTACGCGCCTGGCCTGCTCCTGCGCGGGCTCGTGCCGGGCATCGAGGCCGGCCGCGACCTCGCCAGGGCGTACCGCGCGTTGAGCGCGCTGCGTCGCGCGGCGGGCGAGCTGCCGGCGGCCCTGTCCGAGGGCCTGCGCGCGGTCAGCCGCGGCGAGGCGCGGCTGCGCCTCCAGCACGACCCGCTCGACAGCCTCGAGCGCCACATCGACCGCGCGAGCAACCGCCTGAGCTTCAGCCTGATCATCGCCGCGGTCGTGGTCGGCTCCTCGCTCGTGATGGCGTTTCACACCGGCCCGCACTACGAAGGCATCCCGCTGCTCGGGCTGATCGGCTACGTCATCGCGGCGCTGCTCGGGGTCGCCTGGGCGGTGGCGATCCTGCGTTCGGGGAAGTTCTGAAACTGCGGCGCGCGGGTGTCGGCCGGCAGTCTCCCGCCACCGCAACTTATTGAGAGATATTGAGAGATTCCTATGGCGATCGACCCTGTCTGCGGCATGACGGTCCAGGAGAAGGAAGCGGCGGGTTCGTTCGCCTATCAGGGCAGGAGCTATTACTTCTGCTCCGCCAAGTGCCTGAACGAGTTCAAGACGAATCCCGAGGCATATGTGCACGCCGAGGCCGAGGTGATTCCCATGAAGATGGCCGTAGGCCAGAGCCACACGGGGCAGGCGCACGTGCACGCCGCGCCCCCGCCGAGGGCGAAAGTCGCCCAGGACCTCGCCAAGGACCCGATCTGCGGCATGGTGGTGGAGAGAGACAAGGCGCTCAAGGTCGAACGCGGCGGGCGCACGTACTACTTCTGCTCGGCCAACTGCGTGCGCACCTTCGAATCGCCCGAACAGGAGCTAAAGGCGATGAAGACGCGGGTGATGATCGCGCTCACCGGCGTGCTCGCGCTCGCTGTCTTACGCGCCGCCGCGTTCATCGCGCTCGCCGCCGGCGCCACCATCGTCACCTGGGCGCCGATCCCGGCGCTTCCCTGGTTCACCTGGGGCATGTGGCTGTTCCTGCTGGTGACCCCGGTGCAGTTCATCGGCGGCTGGGGCTTCTACAAGGGCACTTGGACGGCGATCAAGACGCGCACGATCAACATGGACACGCTGATCGCGCTCGGCACCACGGTCGCCTACGTCTACAGCGTGGCGGTGGTCTTCTTCCCCGAGGTGCTGCCGGTGAAGGTCGAGGAGCGCGACGTGTACTTCGAGGTCTCAGCCGTGATCATCGCCTTCGTTCTGCTCGGCAAGTACATGGAAGAACTGATCAAGAGGCGCTCCTCGGCCGCGGTCCGCAAGCTCCTCGATCTCAAGCCCGCCGTCGCCTGCGTCATCCGCGACGGGCAGGAGATGGAGGTGCCGGCCGAGGGCGTCATGGTCGGCGAGGTCTGCGTCATCCGCCCGGGCCAGAAGGTGCCGACCGATGGCGTCGTGGTGGAAGGCAGCTCGGCGGTGGACGAGTCCATGCTGACCGGCGAGTCCATGCCGGTGGAGAAGAAACCGGGCGATGAGGTGATCGGCGGGACGCTGAACCGCACCGGGCTACTGCACTGCAAGGCGACCCGTGTCGGCGCCGACACCGCCCTCGCCCAGATCATCAAGATGGTCGAGGAAGCGCAGGCCTCGAGCGCCCCGATCCAGCGCATCGCCGACCGGGTGACCGCCTATTTCGTGCCGGCCGTGGTGGTGACGGCATTCGCCGCCTTCGCCGGCTGGTGGATGCTGGGCAATTTCCCGCAGGGACTGCTCGCTTTCATCGCGGTGCTCATCATCGCCTGCCCGTGCGCTCTCGGCATCGCGACACCCGCCGCGCTCATGGTCGGTGTGGGCAGGGGCGCGGAGGCCGGCATCCTGATCCGCGGCGGCGAGGTGCTCGAGCGCGCGCAGAAGCTTACGACCGTGGTGTTCGACAAGACCGGCACGCTCACGCGCGGGGAGCCGAACGTGACCGACATCGTGCCGCTCGCGGAGCTGTCCGAGGCCGAGGTGCTGCGGGTCGCAGCCGCCGTCGAGGTGGGCTCGGAGCACCCGCTCGGCGAGGCGATCGTGCGTGCGGCGAAGCACCGCAATATCGCGCTTCCCCCTATTCGTGATTTCGAAGCGATCCCCGGACACGGGATTCGCGGAAGAGTGCCATCTCCTCCCCATCCCTCCCCCATCAAGGGAAAGGGGGGTTCCATGCTCTCCCCCTGCGTGGGGGAAAGCGGGATGGAGGGTGCGCGCGAAGTGCTGCTCGGCAATCGGCGTCTGTTCCAGCGCGCGGGCATCGACACCACCGCGGCGGAGGCCGAGATGGTGCGCCTGGAGGGCGAGGGCAAGACCGCGATGCTCGTGGGCTGCGACGGCAGGCTCGCCGGCATCATCGCCGTGGCGGACACCCTCAAGCCCGAGGCGAAGGAGGCCATCGCCGCGCTCAAGCAGGAAAAGGTCGAGGTGGTCCTGCTCACCGGCGACAACCGCCGCACCGCCAACGCGATCGGGCGCGAGCTCGGCATCGAGAACGTGATTGCCGAGGTGCTGCCCGGCGACAAGGCGCGCGTGATCCAGGACCTGCAGAAGCAGGGCAAGGTGGTCGCCATGGTGGGGGACGGGGTGAACGACGCCCCGGCGCTCGCGGCCGCCGACATCGGCATCGCCATCGGCTCCGGCTCGGACGTGGCCAAGGAGACCGGCGGCATCATCCTGGTGCGCGACGACGTGCGCGAGGTGGTGACGAGCATCCGGCTCGCGCGCGCGACCATGCGCAAGATCAAGCAGAACCTTTTCTGGGCGTTCATCTATAACACGGTAGGCATACCGGTGGCGGCTCTCGGGTTCCTGAACCCGATCATCGCGGCAGCGGCCATGGCGCTTTCCTCTTTGTCGGTGATCGTCAACTCGGCGTTGCTCAAGAGAGCAAGGCTGGCGAGCGTGTGAAGGCGTTCCGATGGAAAAACGCTCTTCCGCGAACCGCTGGGCCTGGATTTGCCCTCCTCTGGCGCTGGCGCTGGTCTCCATGGTGCTCATGTGGTGGGGCTTTACCCTCTTGACGGCCCTTCTGATCGCGCTGCTCCTGGTGTGCCCGGCGCTCATGCTCTGGGGCCTGATCGTCGCCCGCCGCCTGCCCGATGTTGAGCGGCACGCAGCGCAACGAACGCGGGGGATGACTCTCAACTGGCTCGCCCCTGTCTATGACCCGTACTGCCGGGCGGTCGGTTTGGGCGCCCCATTCCGGGAGGAAACGCTTCGTTACGCCGGGCCCAGACCCGGGGAACGGATCCTTGACGTGGGCTGCGGTACCGGGGTGCTCACCCGCCTTGCGGCGCGGGCGGTCGGTCCGTCGGGGTCCGCCGTGGGAATAGACCCCGCGCCGGCGATGATCGCCGTGGCGCGGGAGAACGCCCAGTCGGAAGGGAGCGCGGCGGAGTTCCGGGTCGCTTCCATCGAGCGACTGCCCTTCCCAGACGCGAGCTTCGACCTGGTTCTGGCGAGCCTCATGCTCCATCACTTGCCGCCAGACGTGAAACGCATGGGGCTGAAAGAGGTTTACCGGGTGCTAAAGCCCGGAGGGCGCCTGGTGATCGTCGATTTCGACCGCCCGGGGGGTCTCTGGTGGTGGCTTGCGGTGTGGCCGTTCCTGTTGCTGCCCATGACCGCAGACAATTTGCGGGGATTGATTCCCCGCTATGCGGAGGAAGCGGGTTTCGAACCGGTGAAGCTCCTGGGGCGCCGGGCGCAGTTGCTGAGCTTTTGGGCGGCGACGAAGCCCGTGTTGCAGGCCGCGGGACATCCCGGCAATTTCCACGCCGCTTTCCCGTGACGATTTCGTTACCAATGCAGCGGAAAATGGGCACCGTCAGGCAGGCGAAAACGCGGATGTGCGCGAAGCGCCCCTGCACACTGTAGCTCAACTTACGGAGGTATCATCATGTCGCAAAGACCGACCCTGAAAAGCCTGATTTCCGCCCTCGGCCTGGTTGCCGCCTTCTCCACCGGCGTCGCGATGGCATCATCCCTCGATGACGAAAGGGTCAAAACGGACGGCAACGCCTACGCGATCGGCGCCCCGGGGCTCGTTGAAAAGGGGCCCATCGCCGGCCTGGGGGCTGCCAAATTCGCCAAGGACCTCGAGCACGAGCTTTCGAAGACCGACGGCAGCGATCACCCGTACGGCGGGTATCCAAAGGCTGCTGGCGGACGAGTCGCAAACCCGCAGCTCGAGCACTTCCGGCGCCAGACGGATGGTGAGTTCCACCCGCTTCCGGTGGCGAACTGACGGCCCCGCCCCTGAAAAAGCCCTTGGCCGCGGCGGAGCGCGGCGGCCAAGGGCCGGACAGACCGATGCCTATTTCGAAGCATTCCGGTCCTGAGTGGAACGACGGCCCTGCCCTGCGGGCACCCCGTACCGCCGGGGCTGATCGAGAGGAACAGGCGATGACCCGCAGCGTGCTGGTCATCGAAGACCATCAGAACATCGCCCGATTGGTGAAGCTTCATCTCGAAGACTTCGGTTGCCGCGTGGAGCTCGCCTACGACGGCCCCACCGGGCTGGCCCGGGGGCGGGCGGGAGACTTCGACCTGATCGTGCTGGATCTGAGCCTTCCCGCCTTGGACGGGCTTGAGGTCTGCCGCCGGCTTCGCGAAGAGCGGATTTATACCCCCATCCTCATGCTCACTGCCCGCTCTGGAGAAGACGACCGCGTTACCGGGCTGGAAGCGGGGGCGGACGACTATCTGGCCAAGCCTTTCAGCATCGCGGAATTCATGGCTCGGGTAAAGGCCATATTCCGGCGCAGCGAAATATACCAGCCGCGCAATGGCCGCGAATCCGTCCCCTTGCGATTCGGCGAGCTCGAAATCGACGAGCTCAAGCGCACCGTCACCGTGGCCGGCCGCGAAATCCCGATGGCCCCCAAGGAATTCGAATTGCTCCTGCTCCTTGCGCGGAATCCAGGCCGCGTCTTCACCCGGGCCCAGATCTTGGATGTCGTGTGGAGTTACGACTACACGGGGTACGACACCACGGTCAAGTCCCACATCAACCGCATACGGGCCAAGATCGAGCGTGACCCCGCCAATCCCCGTTACATCCTGACCGCATGGGGAACGGGGTACAAATTCTCGGATGCCGATCCGGAAAAGGATGATCTTGTTTAATACGCTTTTTCGCAAACTAGCCGCGGTCATCGTCGGGATCAGCCTGATCCTGGCGATGCTCGAGTTGCTGGTGCTGCGGGCCTACCACGAACACTATCACCTGGAGGCGCGCCAGCAGGTCAACGCGGGACTGGCCCAGCGTCTCGTCAGCGAACGGCGTCTTCCGCTATCTGGCGACCGAAGCGTGGTCGAAAGCGCGCTGCGCTCGCTTACCTCGGTCAATCCATCTATCGACGTCTACCTTGTCGCCGGCGACGGAACGATCCTGGCGGGTTCAACCCCTGGGGACGCCCTGATGGCCGCGACCATCGACATCGATCCGCTCAACGCGTTCGTCGCGGGAACCGCCCGCTTTCCGATCCTGGCTGACGATCCGCGGGACCCTGCCCATCCGAAGATCTTTTCCGCTGCCCGGATCCCGGGCCTGGAGAACGGGTCCGTCTTTCTGTACGTGCTGCTGCGGGGCGAAGAGCAGGATGCCGCAGCCGCCGGCGTCAAAAGGTCCCATGCCTACCGGGAATGGGCCCTCTATCTCGTTGCAGGAACGCTCCTGGCGGCGGCCGCGGGATTGATCCTGATACGGATATTGACGGCCCCTTTGCGCCGCCTCGTCGCCGCGATGAACCAGCTCCACGCGCAACTCGCGACCCCCGAGGGACCCGAATGCGCCCCAAAATCCCTTCCCAGGAGCCGCGACGAGGTCGGAGATCTCTCCAAGATTTTCGCCCAGATGGCCGAACGAATCCGCTCCCAGATGACTCGCCTGAAGGAGACCGACGTCGTAAGGCGGGAAATCCTGACCCATATCGCCCATGACCTGCGCACCCCGCTGGCGTCACTGCGGGGCTACCTGGAGACCCTGTCCGCCAAGCCCCATCTTCCCGAAGCCGACAGGCAGCGTTACATCGGGATCGCGGCGCAGGAGGCCGGTCATTTGAGCTACCTCGTGGATCGCCTGTTTGAGCTGGCCCGGCTCGAATCGCCGGATGCCCGAATCGTCCGCGAGCCGTTCGACCTCTCCGAGCTGATCGGCGAGGCGCTCCACAAGGTCGGCGGCACCGCAGCGAAGCGGGGTGTGCGCCTCGAAGCTGCGCCATCGGCGAGCGAAATCGACGTCGTGGGCGATCCCCGGCTTATTGAGCGAGTCCTGGTCAACCTGTTGCAAAACGCGATTAGGCACACTCCCAGCGGGGGAAGCGTCGCCGTACACGCGTCGAACGAGGGATCCGCCATCCGCATCGAAGTGGCGGATACCGGTTGTGGAATCGCACCGGAGGATCTTCCCCGCATATTCGACAAGTTTTATGTCGGCCGGCGTACCCCAGGTGAATCCCGGGACGGAAGCGGGCTGGGACTCGCGATCGTAAAGCGGATACTCGACCTCCATGGTCAAAGCATCGAGGTCGAAAGCCGTGTTGGACAAGGCAGCGTGTTCCGCTTTCGCCTCCCCAAGCTTGCGATAGCCGGGCAGACCGATGGATCAACTCACGGGATCGTGAAGCAAGCTCGCCCGGAGGATCCGCGCCCGTTTCCGATCGAGAAAGCGAACCTCGATTCATCGTAAAAGACGATGCCCGAAAAGACCCGCCTTGCTGCGGAGCTCGCCTGCGCAGCAAGGTTTCCGTGAAAGGACGGAAGGTCAAACGTCAGGCACGGATACGCTGCATGGAATGAAATCTGAATCAACGACTCGCAGGAGAAGCCATGATGTGGGGTGGATACGACGGATACGGATGGGGCTGGGGCATGGGGTTCGGCATGATCAGCATGGTGCTTTTCTGGGTGCTGGTCATCCTCGGCATCGTGATCCTGGTGAAGTGGATCGCGGCGGGTTCTTCAAGCGGCGGCGGCAGCGCGCCGCGGGAGAAAACCGCGCTCGATATCCTCAAGGAGCGCTACGCCCGCGGGGAAATCGACCGCGAGGAGTTCGAGCAGAAGAAGCGCGACCTCGCGGGTTGAACCGCATCCCGGAAGCTGGCGAGCGGGGCGTCGAATGCCCGGTGCGCCCGCTCCGCCATCAAGGAAAACCACGGATCCAGGGACGAAGCCATGCCAGTCAGAACAAGGAGGACCGTCATGAAACCCGCAACTTTTCCAGTGAGGGTGCTGGCCGCGGTCGCCGCGTTCACCCTCTCCACCTATGCCGGCGCCGCGCACAATCCGCAACACGCAACGGCCGATGGTCTCGAGATCTACTACGGGGTTCTCCCCGCGGCGATGGTGCGCGGGCACGAGAAAGAACACAGCGGGAAACCGCAAGCGTCCAGGGACTTCCACGTCGTGGTGACTCTCTTCGACAAAGCCACTGGCCGCCGCATCACCGAAGCAAAAGTCGCGGCCCGGATCGCCGAGGTCGGCCTTGCCGGGGAAGAGAAGTCCCTCGAGCTGATGAAAGTCAACGAGGCGATGAGCTTCGGAAATTATTTCAGGATGTCCGGTCCTGGACCTCACCGGATCGAGTTGTCCATCCGGCTCCCTGGCGCCCATCGACCGATTCAGGCTCGATTCGAATACCGGCAACCATGAAAGGCACGTTGCGTCGTTTCAAAATCCCCTGCCGGGACGCCCACCTGGCGCGTCCCGGCGGGTCCACGCGGCCGGCGCCCCTCGCACCCGCGGAACGTGGTCTCGATCAAGGAACGCGAAACAAGAGAGAAAGCTTAGATGAATCTGAGAAGTTTCATGGGTAACCTTTTTACTGCTCCCCACCATTACCGGGCTTCCTATAAATAACCGCCTGAAGGCATGTCTATGGCTTCCGAACACCCCTCCAGCCCGCAGCCAACGGGGAAGTCCCGCGTGAACTGGGTCCTGCTCGGCTTCATCGCCGTGGCGGCCTTTTTCCTGTTCACCGAGCATCGAGCTCACCTGCTGGGCGTGCTTCCTTTTCTGATCCTGCTCGCTTGCCCGCTGCTCCATCTCTTCATGCACAGAGGACACGGCGGGCACGGTTCCCACAGGCATGACACGCCGTCGCGCCGCGGTCCGAATTCTGGAGACACAACATGACCGAACCGGCTTCAGCGCCCGCCTACGGCCTGTGGGCGCTGGTGATCATCAATTCCCTGGTGTTCATCATTTTCGCCTTCAGTTTCTTCAAGCCGCGCACGGGCCGCGACTGGCGCTCGTTCGGCGCGTATTCGGCGTTCATCGTGGCGCTGTTCACCGAGATGTACGGCTTTCCGCTCACGATCTACTTCCTCTCGGGCTGGCTGCAGAGCCGCTATCCCGGCGTCGACTGGTTCTCGCACGATGCCGGGCATCTGCTCGAAGTGCTGTTCGGCTGGAAGGCCAACCCCCACTTCGGCCCGTTCCACATTCTCAGCAATCTCCTCATCTTCGCCGGCTTCATCCTGCTGGCGAGGGCCTGGAAGGTGCTGTATGAGGCCCAACAGGCAGGCAACCTGGCCACCACCGGGCCCTATGCCTACGTGCGCCATCCCCAGTACGTCGCCTTCGTGCTGATCATGTTCGGTTTCCTTTTGCAGTGGCCGACGATCCTGACGCTTGTCATGTTCCCGGTGCTGGTATGGATGTACGTGCGCCTCGCCCGTCACGAGGAACGGGAAGTGCTGGCGGAATTCGGCGACGCTTATGCCCGCTACCGCGACAGCACGCCCGCCTTCATCCCGAAGCTCGGCAGTTTGTTGAAGGCCGGAAGCAAAAGCCCATGAGCAGCGCTGGCTTCGCCGTTTCGAAAACGTCACTTTTCATGGAGAACAGAAAATGCCGAACAGAGAAGTCGTGCTTTGCGCCCCGGTCCGTACCGCCATCGGCACCTACGGGGGCTCATTGAAATCGGTCCCCGTGGCCGAGCTCGGGGCGGTGGCGATCCGCGAGAGCCTCGCCCGCGCCGGCCTTGCCCCGGAAGCGGTGGAAACGGTGGTATTGGGTCAGGTGATCCAGGCCGGCGCCAAGATGAACCCGGCGCGCCAGGCGGCGGTTAGCGCCGGGCTCCCCGTCGGCGTCCCGGCGATGACCGTCAACCGCGTGTGCGGCTCCGGCGCCCAAGCCATCGCCTCGGCGGCCGCCGAAATCATGGCCGGCGCCGCGCGCTGCGCCATCGCCGGCGGCATGGAGAACATGGATCAGGCGCCTTACCTGATAAGCAATGGCCGCTGGGGCTATCGCATGGGGGACGCCACGATTCACGACAGCATGCTGTACGACGGCCTGAACGACGCCTTTTCTTCCCAGCACTCCGGCTGGCACACCGAGGACCTGGCGGCGAAGTCCGGCATCGGCCGCGAGGCCCAGGACCGCTGGGCGCTGCGCTCCCAGAGCCGCTTCGCTGCCGCCCAGGCCGCGGGCAAGTTCAAGGACGAGATCGTTCCCGTGGAGGTGCCCGGCCGGAAAGGCCCAGAGGTGTTCGCAACCGACGAGCACAACCGCCCGGACACGACGCTGGAGTCCCTTTCCAAGCTCAAGCCCGCGTTCCGCAAGAACGGCACCATCACCGCCGGCAACGCCCCGGGCCTGAACAGTGGCGCGGCGGCTATGATCGTGGCGGAGCGAGGGTTCGCCGAGGAGAAGGGCATCGCGCCCGTAGCCCGGCTCGTGTCCTACGGCGTCGGTGCCGTGGAGCCGGGCATGTTCGGTCTGGGCCCCGTGCCCGCGATGCGCCGGGCGCTGGCCCAGGCCGGCTGGAAACTGGGCGACATCGAACGCATCGAAATCAACGAGGCCTTCGCCGCCATCGCCATCGCGCTGGTGCGGGAACTCGGTCTGGCCGAAGACATCGTCAACGTGGAAGGCGGCGCCATCGCCCATGGGCACCCGATCGGCGCGACCGGCGCAATCCTGACCACGCGGCTCCTGCACTCGATGCGGCGCGACGGGCTCAAGCGCGGCGTGGTGACGCTGTGCATCGGCGGCGGCCAGGGCATCGCGCTGGCGATCGAAATGCTCGCTTGAAGCGGGGCGTGGATCGCCATGTCAAAGACCTCGGCGGCGCGCGGATACCACGACTGCCCCTTGAGCGAGAAGCTGCTCTACAGCGCGTTCCTGGTCGTGGCGGGCATCGGCTACCTGCTGGCCATGACCTATCTCTACCTCAGCCATGCGGGCCACGATGGAAAGCCCGGCCTGTCGATCGAAGACATCGTGTTCAACTATTACGGTAACCGCAGCGGCACCCGGCTCGAAGCGGCGATCCGCGGACCGATGGCCGGGTATATGCGGCCCGAGGAGCGGCACCATGTCGTCGCCTGGCTCAAGTCCGGCGCCACAGAGAAGGGCTTCAAAGAGAACGTGTGGCCCATCCTGCAGAAGAACTGCATCGCCTGCCACAGCCCCCGATCCGGACTAAAGGTCCCCGACCTGTCCAGCTTCGACGGGGTGCGGCAGGTGGCGGCGGTGGATACGGGCGAGTCGCTGGGGACGCTGGTGAAGCTTTCGCACATCCACCTGTTCGGCATCAGCCTGCTCCTTCTCGGCGTGGGAATGATATTCCGTCGGGCGTCGCTTCCGGATTGGCTCCGCGGGACGCTCATGCTGCTGCCGTTTGCCGCCATGCTCGCCGATATCGGCTCCTGGTTCCTGGCCAAGTGGGACCCGGTCTACGCCTACACGGTCGTGATCGGCGGCGCGCTGCTTGGGCTCGCTCTGGCCGCCCAGATTTTGATTTCCCTCTTTCAGATCTGGTTCCTCGGGTCCCCGCCCGAGCGCGAGGAACGCGCGGAAGCGTCCGGAAGATTTCTGGGCAACGAAAGGAAAGCGGTATGAAGACCAGCGTCATCGAAGTTGGCGACCTGCTCTCGGCGCTGAGCGCCCGCGGCGTGGAGAAGCAACTGAGGCGCCTGCCCGGCGTGATCCGGGCCGAGGTGAATTGCGTCTCGGGTAGCGCCACCGTGGCATACGACGAGACGGTAACCAGCCTCAAGGCCATCAAGGCCAAGGTGCGCGAGTGCGGCTACCACTGCGCCGGGGAGATGGTGCCCAAGCACGTGTGCAAGCCTGAAGACCCGCCGTCGCCGGCTGCGCTGGCGCCGCCGGCGTTGGGCCCTGGGCATGGCGCCCACGCCGGGCATGCACGCCACGTCGAGCCTGCTGCACCGCCCAAGCCGGTGGCCGAGCACGCCGAGCACGCCGTGGAAGCCATGGCGCATGAGATGGGCCACGGCGAAGGCCACGACATGCAGGCCATGGCGCGCGACATGCGCAACCGCTTCTGGGTGGCGTTCGCCTTCACCCTGCTGATCCTTCCGTATTCCCCCATGGGTTTGGACATCGAGCCGCTCAAGCCGCCGTTCGGGCTCGCTCTGGACCAGTGGCTGTTCATCCCCGCCAGCGCCGCCGTGCTGTGGCCGAGCTGGCCGTTCTTCGTCGCCGCTTGGCGCGCCCTCAGGAACGGCGTACTCAACATGGCGGTGCTGGTCGTTCTTTCCGTGGGCACCGGATACGTGTTCAGCGTCGGCTCGACGTTCTTTTTCGAGGGCGTGCAGTTCTACGAGGCGGTGGCGGTACTGCTGGTTTTCATCCTGCTCGGTCATTGGCTGGAGATGCGTGCGCGGGCGGGGGCGAACGATGCGATCCGGGCGCTGATGGATCTCGCGCCGCCGATGGCAAACGTCGTCCGGGAGGGGCGCGAGGTGCAGATCCCGACGGCCGAGGTGGTCGTGGGCGACATCGTCGTCGTGCGACCGGGCGATAAAATCCCGGTGGACGGCGAGGTGATCGAGGGCGAGTCCCTGGTGGACGAATCGATGCTCACCGGCGAATCGATGCCGGTGAAGAAGAGCGTCGGCAGCCAGGTCGCCGGCGCGACCATCAACAAGAGCGGCAGCTTCCGTTACCGCGCCACCAGGGTCGGCGCCGAGACGGCGCTCGCGCAGATCGTCAAGCTGGTGCAGGAAGCGCAGAACTCCAAGGCGCCGGCCCAGCTCCTCGCCGACAAGGCGTCCCAATGGCTGGTGCTGATCGCGGTCGTGATCGGGCTCCTCACCTTCGTCGCCTGGTACTGGTGGATCGGACAGTCCCTGCTCTTCGCGCTCACGCTCACCATCACCGTATTCGTCATCGCGTGTCCGGATGCGCTGGGTCTGGCGACGCCGATGGCGGTGATGATCGGCACCGGGCGTGGCGCGCGCCACGGCATCCTGATCAAGAACGCTTCGGCCCTGGAGAACGCGACCAAGCTCGACGTCGTCATCTTCGACAAGACGGGCACGCTCACCCAAGGCAAGCCCGAGGTGGTCGATGTCGCTGCGGCCGCGGGGCGCACCCCGGACGAAGTGCTCTCGCTCGCCGCGGCCGTGGAAAAGCACTCCGAGCACCCGCTTGCGCACGCGATCCTGGAGCGCGCGGGGAAGAACGACTTGGCGCTGAGCGCCGGGCGATTCACGAACGTGGACGGCATGGGCGCCAAGGCGGTGGTGGACGGCGATCCGGTGCTGATCGGTAACCGGCGGCTGATGGACGCCGAGCGCGTGGACATGGCGGGCATGGAAGCAAAGGCTTCCGAGATGCAGGGCGCCGGACGGACCGTGGTCCACGTCGCACGGGCTGGCAAGCTGTGGGGGCTCATTGCCATCGCCGACGCGCCTCGTCCCACCGCAGCGGCGACCGTCCGGGATCTGCGCGCCCGGGGCGTGAAGGTCGCCATGCTGACCGGAGACAATCAGGCCACCGCGGAGCGTATTGCCAAGGAGCTCGGCATCGACATCGTGCTGGCCGAGGTGCTGCCAGGCCAGAAGGCGGACGAGGTGAAGAAGCTCCAGGCCCAGGGCAACCGGGTGGGGATGGTCGGCGACGGGATCAACGACGCCCCCGCCCTCACCCAGGCCGACGTGGGCTTCGCCATCGGCGCCGGCACCGACGTGGCAATGGAAAGCGCCGACGTGGTGTTGATGAGGAGCGACCCGTACGACGTGGTCGCGGCGATCGAGCTTTCCCGCCACACCTTGCGCAAGATGCACCAGAACCTGTGGTGGGCGGTAGGCTATAACGTGGTGGCGTTCCCGATCGCCGCCGGCGTCTTTTATCCCCTCACCATCAGCCCGGAGATCGCCGCCCTCGCCATGTCCGGCAGCTCGCTGATCGTGGCGGTGAACGCGCTCATGCTGAAGCGGGCGAAACTGGCCGGTTTCGGCGAGCCGTCGGCCCCGGCGATTCCCGTGACCGCGGCCGCGCATTCGCATCGTTGAGCGGCGGAACCCGGGTTATGCAATGCCCAGCGATCCCCGACACACAACCCAAGGAGATGGCAATGGCAACCACCGTCAAGAAAACAGCGGTTAAATCCGCTTCCCAGCCGGTGCCGGCGACGCCTCCCGCCCCAGGTGAGACTCCGGTGGCGGCCCAGACCCCCTCCACGCCCCTCTCGCCCCCGAATCTGCTGGAAGAGGCCTGGCGCTACCAGGTGGACCTGTGGCAGCGCAGCCTGCTGTTCCTGGACACGCTGCGCGAACGGGCGAACGACATGCTGGCCCACGAGCAGGCGGGCCTGCCGCCCGTGCTCGACTTCGACTACGAGACGATCCTGGACGCCCGGCGCTTCGAGCAGCCGGCAAATTACGCCCTCCTGCGCATTACCGGCGCCGGTACCGACCGGCTGGAAGAGTGCGTGGACGAGGCGAAGCGCCCGGTCATCATCATTGACCCGCGCGCCGGTCACGGTCCCGGTATCGGCGGCTTCAAGCGCGATTCAGAGGTGGGCATGGCGCTGCACGAAGGCCACCCGGTCTACTTCGTGATCTTCTTTCCCGAGCCGTGCCCGGGACAGACGCTCGCCGACGTGCTCCACGCCCTGCGCCGTTTCGTGGAAGAAGTGAGCCGCCGTCACGGCGGAAAAGCGCCGGCCCTCTACGGCAATTGCCAGGCGGGCTGGGCAGTGACGCTGCTCTCCGCCGATTGCGAAGGGCTGGTGGGGCCGGCGGTGCTCAACGGCTCTCCCCTTTCCTACTGGGCGGGGGAGTCCGACGTCAACCCCATGCGGCTTGCCGGCGGCTTTGTCGGCGGCGCCTGGCTGGCCCACTTTCTCGCCGACCTGGGCGACGGCCGCTTCGACGGCGCCTGGCTGGTGCAGAACTTCGAGAACCTGAAGCCCGCCAATGCCTTGTGGGACAAGTACTACCACCTGTTCGCCAACGTGGACGAGGAGCGGGAGCGCTTCCTCGACTTCGAGCGCTGGTGGAACGGGTTCTATTTCCTGAGCCGCGAGGAGATCGTGGCCATCGTGGAGAACCTCTTCATCGGCAACCAGCTCGAGCAGGGCACCATGCGCATCTGCGAGGGCTGCATTGCGGACTTGAAGCGCATCCGCAACCCCCTCGTGATCTTCGCCTCCCATGGGGACAACATCACGCCGCCCCATCAGGCGCTCAACTGGATCCCGACGGTCTATCCCACCACCGAGGCCCTCAAGGCGGCCGGGCAGCGCATCGTCTATCTCATCAACCCCCACGTGGGGCACCTCGGGATTTTCGTTTCGGCGAGCGTGGCCCGGCTGGAGCACCGGGCGATCCTGGAGAGCCTGGACGAGCTGGAAGCGCTCCCGCCGGGTCTCTACGAGATGAAGATCCTGAATCCCACCGGAGACCCCGACTGCCACAAGCCCCAGTACTCCGTGCGTTTCGAGGCGCGGGATATCGAGGATATCCGCTTCGACTACCCGCGCAGGGCATTCGAACGGGTGCGGGAGGTCTCCGAATTGAACGAGCGTCTGTACAGCGCCTTCCTCAGCCCCTGGGTCCAGGCGGCGGCGAACCCGCTGAGCGCCTTGTGGCTCAAGTGGATGCACCCCATGCGCACGAGCCGCTATCTCTTCTCGGAGAAGTTCAGTCCGTGGATGGCGGGCGTAGCTGCGCTGGAGCCGCTGGTGCGGCAGCAGCGCCAACCTCCGGGTGAGAACAACCCGTATGGGATGATAGAACGCGCGGCGAGCGCCCAGATATCGGCCACGCTGGACCTGTACCGTGCGATCAGAGACCAGGCCGTGGAACTCGCTTTCGGCAGGATCTACGGGTGAACCGGCAGCGTTTCGAGGCCTCGCCCGACCAGTACGCCGCCAAAGCCCCCGGCGAACGGCCCGTCGGAGGATCCAGCCATCATGGTCGCCGGCGTTCTGGCTGCTGAGGCTCGGTTCGACAGCTTGAGCGCCCGTTCGACACCTGCATCCGGCATGGAGTAAAACGATGCACCCGGGAAGTCTCAAGGGGAAAAAGGGCTCGTCGTGGGCATCGCCAATGAACGGAGCATCGCCTGGGGCTGCGCCAAAGCCTTTCGCGCTGGCGGGCGCTGGACGCCCCGGGACGCTCATCGTGCTCATGGCGACGGCATTTGCGGTAAGCATGGGCTACGGCGTCGCCATCCCCTTGCTGCCGGAGATCATCGAGCGCTTTTCGGACGGCAGTCGGGGTCTTCCGGCCGCCTGGTACGCGGGATTGCTGCCGGGGGCCTACACGGCCGCCCTCTTCGCCTTTGCCCCCGCGCTCGGAGCGCTTTCCGACCGCCTCGGGCGGAGGCCCATGATGCTAGGCGGTATGGCGGCGTATGCGCCAGCGCTCGCGCTGTTCGCCGCCGCCCCAACCCTGGCGGCTGCAATCGCGGCCCAGGTGCTGGCGGGAGTTGCCGCCGCCGCGGTCCTGCCCGCCGCGCTCACCGCCACCGGTGAAAGCGGCGAGCGTGATCAGGCTTTCCTGCGCCTGGCCTGGGTGAGCGCTGCTTCGCTGCTGGGATTCCTTGCCGGACCGGCGCTCGGAGGCTGGCTCGGAGACAGGCAGGAGAGTGGAATCGGGTTGCCTTTCCTGGTTGCGGCGGGCATCACCGCCCTCGCCGCGACGGGAGCGGCTGTCCTCGTCCCCGAGACAGCCCGTTGCCGCCAGCCGGACCCGGGAAAGAGACTCGGGCAGCCGCGTCGCAGCCACATCAAGCTCGCGATGGCGCTGGCGGTGACGGTCCTCGTGACTTACGGCCTGGGCTCCTTCGAAGTCGGCTTCTCCCTGTTCGGGGAAGCGCGTCTTGGCCTTGACCCTTCTCGGCTGGGACACCTGTTCGCGCTCTGCATGGCCGTCATGATTCCGGTCCAACTCGCGATCTTTCCCCGCCTCCTGCGAACCTTCCGCCCGACCCGGGTGAGCGCCGGAGCACTGGCGGCCTTGGGGATTGGCCTCGCCATGCTGCCCGTCGGGGAAAACGTCATGCTGGCGGCCGCAGCGATCGTCTTAATCGCCGCCGGGGCGGGTGTGCTCCTGCCGGCGCTGAGTTATTGGGTGTCGCTCGACGCCGCCCACGCCCCAGGAGCGGCGCTTGGAAAACAGGTGGCGGCGTTCAGTCTGGGACAAGCCCTGGGATCCGTGGCTGCGGGGGTGCTGTTCGAGGTCATGCCCTCGGCGCCATTCTGGGTCGCGGCGGCGCTGGCCTTGGTCGGGGCGCTGGCAGTTGCGAGCCCGGGCCGACGGACGGCGCTCGGGCTCTCGAAGCCGCCCCCACTCCCGTAGAGCAACGCGATGATGCACGACTTTTCCCCCGCTCCAGGCGGCCAGCACCGAGGCTGGTGCGCCGCGGCAGCCTCGATCATGATTTCGACTTGACGTAGATCAAACCGCCACCCGGTCGATGCTGCTACGTTGGCTACGATGTTCATTTATGACTTGAGAAATTCCATGATTCCCGCCCACCGGCTCGGCGCCGCGGCGGTGCCCGATGGCTTTTGGCAGAGGCCCGTTTGGAACGGTTGTATTCACCCTTGAGCCGTCGATCGTCTATACTGCCGCCGCCATGACCCGCCGCCTGAGGATCTGGATCGCCTCGCTGCTCATACTCTGGCTCCCGCTCGCCGGGACGCTGGCGAGCGCGGCTCCTGATGGCTTTCATGCCCATGCGGCGGCTTCTCCCGATTACGGCAGCCTTGACTCGAATCACCTGGACGGTTGCGACCGGGAGTCAGCTCCCGCCTCGCTCTTGTGCAATTGCCTGCTATGCCATTCCGGCGGCTTCTTGCACTCTGACGTTTTGACCTTAGGCGCGGTGCCGCTCACCGAGCACCGAGCGGACCACACCATGCCGCGGCCCCGCGGATTCATACCCTCCCCACCCAAGCGACCACCCCTCGCGTGACGGCGAGCCTGTCCGGCTGAGGTCAAGCAGCACCGCTTGGCCCGACCTTCGGACAGGCCCGCTCCAAGAGATCTTAGCCCTCGCGGCCTGCGAGCGATCGCTGCAGGCTGCACGTATTCCGGACCGAAGGAGATCGTCGGGGAGAAACGAAATGAAGCACAAGTGGATGGCGGTGGTGCTGCTGGCGGCGACGGCGCTGCCTGTGGCTTCCCGCGCGCAGCAAGCCGCCGACGGCCTTTTCGATCACCTGAGAAGCGCGACACCCGGGCAGCTCGCCCGCGCGGACGGCCGTGAACAGGCCCCACAGAAGCCAGTCCTCATCGCTCAACTCGTCGCGGAAGCGCTCGAAAACAACCCCGAGATCCAGGCGGCGCGGCGGGAGTGGGAGGCGGCGCAGCAACGGGTTCTTCCCGCGGGGGCGCTCGACGATCCGATGCTGGAGGCGGGAATCGTCAATCTTCCGGCGGAATCGCTGAGTTTCCGGCGCGAAGACATGACCATGAAAATGATCGGTCTCGCCCAGAGGCTCCCCTACCCCGGCAAGCGCCGCTTGCGCCAGGACCTGGCCGCCAAGGACGCGGAGTCGATCGGCCACGGCTACCAGGAGACTGTCAACCGGGTCATCCGGGACGTCAAGCTGGCCTACTTCGATCTGGCCCTGGTCGTGGAATCCGCCCGGCTGGTGGAAAGGAACAAGCGGATCCTGGAGCAATTCCTGCAGATCGCCGAGGCCCGGTACGCGGTGGGACAGGGCAGCCAGGCCGACGTGCTCAAGGCCCAAACCCAGCTTTCGAGAATGAACGACGAGCTGATCCGCCTGGCCCGCGAACGGGAGACGATCGAAGCCGAGCTCGGCCGGGCCCTGGGCCGCAAACCGGGTTCTCTGGCCCTGCTGCCGGAGATGCCCCCCCTCCAGGAGACGGCATTGCAACCGGAAGCGTTGCGGGAGATGGCAATAAAGGGCCGCCCCCAGCTTCTCGCCCTGCAAAGCCTCATCGCCCGCAGCGAAAAGGCGCTCGATCTCGCCCGCCAGGAGTATTACCCGGATTTCGACGTGCGGCTCTCCTACGGCCAGCGTGACCGGATGCCGGACGGGGCTCCCCGCGAGGACATGGTGAGCCTCACTGTCGCCATCAACCTGCCGGTGTGGCGCGAAACCAAGCGGGCCCCGCGCGTCGCCGAGGCCGTAGCCATGCGGGAACAGGCATCGGAAATGTACGAGGCACAGCTTAACGAGCTCACCGCCAGGCTGCGCCAGCAGGTGGCCGCTGCAGAGCAAAACCTTCGCTCGGCCCGGCTTTACGAGACCGGGATCCTGCCCCAGGCCCGGCTCGCCGTGGAGGCCGCCCTCGCCGCGTACAGAGTCAACCGGGTGGATTTTTTCACCCTGCTGGACAACCAGATGACGGTCTTCAACTTCGAGATCGCCCATGCCACGGCCCTCGTCGGCTATCGCAAGGCGCTGGCGGAGGTCGATTTCCTGACCGGCAAACAGGCGTTCTAGAGCACTTGATCCCGACTGGAGATGAATCGTGAAACCGATCGCAATCGCGACGACAATGCTGGCCCTGGCGGCCACCGCCCTGGGAACCGGTTATTGGTGGGGAGCGAACAGGCAGGCGGCGCCTGCGGTTCAGGGCGCGTCCCAGCATTCCCCAGCCCAGCCGGAGCGGAGGATCCTCTACTACCGCAACCCCATGGGCCTTCCGGACATCTCGCCGGTGCCGAAAAAGGACCCCATGGGAATGGACTACATCCCGGTCTACGAAGGCGAAGAACCCGAGGGGGGCGAGGCGCTGGTCAAGATCAGCCTGGACAGGGTGCAGAAGCTGGGGGTCAAAACCGAAGCCGCGGCAGCGCGCGAGCTCCAGCGGACGGTGCGGGCAGTGGGGGCGCTGGAAGCGAACGAGCGCCAGCTCTACACCGTCACCCCCAAGTTCGAGGGCTGGATACAGAAGCTCCACGTGAACGCCACCGGGGAACCGGTCCGGCGCGGCCAGCCCCTGATGGACGTCTACAGCCCGGACCTGATCACCGCCCAGCAGGAGTACCTGATCGCCTGGAAAGGTCTGCAAGCAGTCAAGGAGGGCGCCCCGGAGATTCAGGAGAGCATGCAGCGGCTCGTCGAGAGCACCCTGCAGCGGCTGCGCAACTGGGACATCTCCGAGCAAGAGTTGCTGCGCCTGCAACGGGATGGCCAGGTCACCCAGTTCCTCACGCTGCGCTCGCCGGTCGACGGTGTGGTGCTGGAAAAGCCCGCGTTGCAGGGCATGCGCTTCATGCCAGGCGAAGTGCTGTACCGCATCGCCAACCTGGCTTCGGTATGGCTCCTAGTGGACGTTTTCGAGCAGGACCTAGCCCTGGTGCGCCTGGGGCAACCCGCCAGAATCCGCATCGACGCCTACCCGGACAAGGTGTTCGGCGGCAAGGTGGTGTTCATCTATCCTACGGTCGCCCCCGAGACACGCACCGCCAAAGTGCGCATCGAGCTGCCTAACCCCGGCGGCCTGCTCAAGCTTGCCATGTACGCCCGGGTGGAGATCATATCCAGTCCCAACAAGGCCAAGGTCCTCGCCGTTCCCGATTCCGCAGTGCTGGACAGCGGGGTACGTCAAGTCGTGCTGGTCGAGCGGGGTGAAGGGCTGTACGAGCCCCGGGAGGTGAAGCTGGGAGCGCGGGCCGACGGCTACGCGGAAGTGCTCGAAGGGATCAAAGAAGGCGAGCGCGTGGTGGTCAGCGCCAACTTCCTGATCGACGCCGAGAGCAATCTGAAAGCGGCCCTCGGCGCCTTCGGCCACGGCGCCCATGGTTCCAAGCCGGGAGAAGACGGGCAGGTCAAACCCGCCGCACCTGCCGCAGCGCCCTCACCCGCCGCTCACCGCGGCGAAGGCAGCATCAAGACGATAGATCTCTCCCGCGCCATGGTGAAGCTCGCCCATGGCCCGATCGACAGCCTCCAATGGCCGGCAATGACCATGGATTTCCGCGTCAAGGATCCGGCGTTGCTCCAGAGCCTGAAACCAGGCCAGAAGATCGCCTTCGAGCTGGTGGAGGAAGCAGGCGGCGAGTATGTCATCGCCCGCATCCAGCCGGCGGGCGCCAGCCCCGCCGCCAGCGGCCCCATTTCCGGCCACAAGGGGCATTGAAATGCTGAACCGCATCATCGAGTGGTCCGTGCGCAACGTGTTCCTGGTCCTCCTCGGCACGTTCTTCCTCGTCGCGGCGGGTATCTATACGGCGATCAAGACGCCGCTGGACGCGATCCCGGATCTTTCCGACGTGCAGGTGATCATCTACACCGAGTACCCGGGCCAGGCGCCCCAGGTGGTAGAGGACCAGGTCACCTATCCCCTCACGACGGCCATGCTGGCCGTTCCTAAGTCCAGGGTGGTGCGCGGGCTTTCCATGTTCGGCGCCTCCTTCGTCTACGTCATCTTCGAGGACGGGACCGACATCTATTGGGCCCGCTCGCGGGTTCTGGAATATCTCAACTACGTCTCCGGGCGCCTGCCGCGGGGCGTAACGCCGTCCCTGGGGCCCGACGCCACCGGGGTAGGCTGGGTCTACCAGTACGCCGTGATCGGCGCGCAGCGCACCCTGGCGGAGCTGCGCACCCTCCAGGACTGGTTCCTGCGCTACCAGCTCACCAAGGCCCAGGGAGTGGCTGAAGTGGCGAGCGTGGGCGGTTTCGTCAAGACCTATCAGGTCACCGTGGACCCTCGCAAGCTCCAGGCCTACGGCATCCCCCTGTCCCGGGTCTCCCAGGTCATCCGCGACAGCAACCGGGACGTGGGCGGCCGGGTGATCGAGATGGCGGAGACCGAATACGTGGTGCGGGGCCGAGGCTATCTGCGCGACATTTCAGACATCGAGAACCTGGTGGTCAAGGCAGAGAAAGGCGCGCCGGTGTTGGTCGGCAACATCGCTCGGGTCGAACTGGCGCCGGACGAGCGCCGTGGCCTCGCCGAGCTGAATGGCGAAGGAGAAGTGGTGGCAGGCATCGCGGTCGCCCGCTACGGCCAGAACGCGCTGGACGTGATCCACAATCTGAAAGCGAAAATGGAGGAAATCTCCTCCGGCCTGCCGCAGGGCGTGTCGCTGCAAGCCGTGTACGACCGCTCTGACCTGATCCACCGGGCCATCGAGAACCTGCGTAACACGCTGATCGAGGAAAGCCTCATCGTTGCGCTGGTGTGCATCATCTTCCTGATGCACGCGCGCAGCGCGCTGGTGGCTATCGTCATGTTGCCCATCGGCATCCTGATCGCGCTGATCGCCATGTATTGGATGGGGCTCAATTCCAACATCATGAGCCTGGGCGGCATTGCCATCGCCATCGGCGCCATGGTGGACGCGGCGATCGTCATGATCGAGAATGCCCACAAGCATCTCGAGCGTCTGGATCCCAAGGCGTCCCGCCTGGAAGCGATCATCGTGGCCTGCCGGGAAGTGGGACCCGCCCTGTTCTTCAGCCTGCTGATCATCACCGTTTCGTTCCTGCCCGTTTTCGCGCTGGAAGCCCAGGAAGGCCGGCTCTTCAAGCCGCTGGCGTACACCAAGACCTTCGCCATGGCCGGAGCCGCCTTCCTGTCCATCACCCTGGTCCCGGTGCTGATGCTGCTGTTCATCCGCGGCCGCATCCCGCCGGAGCACAAAAACCCCATCGTCCGGTTCTTGCACTGGGCCTATCGCCCGGTCATCGGCTGGGCCTTGCGCTGGAAGAAGCTCACCATCGTCGCCGCGGTGGCGGCGCTCGCGGTCACCGCCTATCCCGCGATGAAACTGGGCAGCGAGTTCATGCCCGTGCTCAACGAAGGATCGCTGCTTTACATGCCGACCACCCTCCCGGCGCTGTCGGTCACCGAGTCCGCCAGACTGCTGCAGACCCAGAACAAAATCCTCAAGAGCTTCCCCGAGGTGGCCTCGGTGTTCGGCAAGGCGGGCCGCGCCAACAGCGCCACCGACCCGGCGCCGCTGGAGATGTTCGAGACCGTCATCAACCTGAAGCCGGAGTCCGAATGGCGACCCGGCATGACCGTCGACAAGCTGATCGCGGAGATGGACCGGGCGTTGCAGATTCCCGGTGTCTCCAACGCCTGGACCATGCCCATCAAGGCGCGCATCGACATGCTCTCGACCGGCATCCGCACCCCCATCGGGGTCAAGGTGTTCGGCAAGGATCTGGTTGAAATCGAGAAGATCGCGAAGGAAATCGAGACCGTGGTGAAAACGGTACCCGGCACCACCAGCGCCTACGCCGAGCGGGTCACCGGCGGCTATTACCTGGACATCGTGCCCGACCGCCTGGCCCTCGCCCGCTACGGCCTGACGGTGGGCGATTTACAGGAGGTGATCGGCGCTGCGCTGGGCGGCGAGATGGTGACCACCACAGTGGAGGGTCTCGAGCGCTTCGGGGTCATCGTGCGTTACCCTCGCGAGCTGCGCGACGATCCCCAGAAGATCGCCACCCAGGTGCTGGTGCCCATCATGGGCGGCGCCATGATCCCCTTGGGGCAGGTGGCGAGCGTCAAGCTGATCAAGGCGCCGCCCAGCATCCGCACCGAGAACGCGCTGCTGGCGGCGTATATCTTCGTGGACATTCGCGACCGCGACATCGGCGGCTACGTGGCCGACGCGCAGAAAGCGGTCCTCGAAAAGGTCAAGTTCCCCCCCGGCTATTACGCCACCTGGAGCGGCCAGTTCGAGTACATGGAGCGGGCCAAGCAAAGGCTTTCCATCGTCGTTCCGCTGACCCTCGTGATCATCTTTCTCCTGCTGTACTTCAACTTCAAGCGGCTCACGGAAACCCTGATCGTCATGCTCTCGGTGCCCTTCTCGCTGGTGGGCGGGATCTGGCTCATGTACCTCCTGGGCTACAACCTGAGCGTGGCGGTGGCGGTGGGGTTCATTGCCCTCGCGGGGGTAGCAGCGGAGATTGGCGTGATCATATTGATTTATATGGACCACGCACTGCGGGCGATAACCCAGAGGCGCCAGGCCGCGGGGGAGCGGATAAGCGCGACCGATGTCCACGACGCCGTGATACAAGGGGCGCTGCTGCGGGTGCGGCCCATCATGATGACGGTGTTTGCCATCACGGCGGGCCTTTTGCCGATCATGTGGGGCAGCGGCACCGGTTCAGAGGTCATGCGCCGCATCGCCGCGCCCATGGTGGGCGGCATGGTCTCCGCCACCATCCTCACGCTGATCGTGATCCCCGCGATTTATGCGCTGGTGAAGGCATTCGCCCTCCACCGGCAGGCCTCCTGAACGAGTCCAACCAATGAGGCGGGGTTTACCGAAAAGACGAAGGCGGAGGCCGTGACCGCTGCCATCATGGAAGCCGCCCACACAGGGGTTCCGGGCGACGGCATCGTGGCCGTCCTTCCGGTGGATAAAGTGTTCCACATTCGCACCCGGTCCGAGGTAGCCCCTGCCGACTTATAGGAGGCATCCAAGCGAGCGAAACCAGGCGTGCAGGCTCCCCATGGAATTCCTTCCGCATCAACCCCCCTCTCTGCCGCCGGCAGCGGGATTTGCTTCCGCCGGCGCATGCGCTCGTCTCACGAACCGAGCGGGGGGGCCCGAGTCTAATCCTGCAAGGGAAGGTTCATGTCCCGCACCGGTAGAAAGATAACGATAGCGTTCGCGCTCGCCGCCTGGTTGTCGGTTGCGTGGGGGAGCATGGGCGCCATGGCCTGCCAGGGCGGCCATGGGGATGGGAAGACAGCCATCGCCCTGACCGCTGCAATCCCTTGCCAGGGTTGCCAGGAACCGGGGAACGTTCCAGGGGCGCCGTGCGCGCAGCCGGGGCCCTGCGTCTCGTGCGGCGCATCCTTCGCCCCGCCTCAAAACGCGAGCCCTCTCCCGCAACACGTTGTTTCTGCGATGCCAGCGCCCGCCTTCGGCGGACCCCAGCACATCGCCGAAATTCCTCGACATCCTCCTCGCCGCCCGAGCGCCGGGCTTTGATCGCCGGCCCAGGCTACTCGACAAGAGACCGTCGGTCGACGTGAGGGGTCCAAGAGCGAGTCCCCCGCCGATGGGCAGGTAGCTCCCTTGCTTTTCCAATCGGAGGCTGAATCATGAAACGCCTTATTCTTCTTTCCGTCATCGCCGCCGCCGGCTTCGCATCGGCAGCAGCTCTGGCCGGTCGTGACGAATCCCAGATGATGGAGCTGCACCGCGCCATGAAAGCGAAAGAAGCCAAGCATCAAACAGTCGAAGCGACCCGGGGCACCGGACCCGCGGCCGAAGGCCGCGCCGGTGACACCCGGGAGGCGAAAGAAGGGGTTCCTGGAAAGGAGCTGTTTAAGCGCGTCCACCCGAAAAACGCCTACAGCTACTGAGCCTCCAGGGGTTCTGTAACCGCCGACAGCGCGGCGTGGGGTTTGCCCCGCGCCGCGCTTCTTTCCGGGGAGACCGAGCCCCTGTGCCGGGCCCGAGCGTCAGTTATGCATGCCGCCCTGTGCCGCCCGCTCGGAGGAAGCCATGTCCATTCGCGTCCCAGGGACGGCACCGGGCACCAGCAGGGCGGATACTTGCTGCAGGAATCGGCGGTGCTTCTCGGGTACGGCCCGATGCCAGCCGGCCAGGTATTCAACGAACGGCTTGGACGCTTCGCCCGGATGGCTGTTGAGGTAACGCAGCACTTCCCAGCGGGCGGGGTTGGACTCGAACAACGGCAACAGCGCATTGGCGCAGACCTCGTTGTCATCGCGCCGGTAGGGGTCCTCCCGCAACGCCTGTTCCCGCTGCGCCACCCAGGCCGCGAGGTCCATGGCCCGCACCGCGTGGCGGTGAGGCTCGCTCTGCAGCCGGTCCGCATACTCCCGTAGCGCCGGGGCGTAGCCCGCCCAGTGCGGGTAGGGCGCCTCCGACGCCCACCGGACCGCCATGCGCTTGAGCGTAAACAGCGCCGCCGCCTCGCACAGGGATTCCTCGAACCACTGGTTGGGCGCGACTGGATCGCCGTGGCGGAATTCTTTGCGCTCGAAGTTGGACAGCACGTGGCAGAACTCGTGGGCGAACTGGTAGGCGTACTGGGCCCAGCGCCGGTTCCTGGCGGTGAGCTGGACCACGTATTCACCCCGGGTGCTCTTCTCGTAGTACACCTTCGGGTTGCCGGAACCGGGGATGACCCGAATCGGTGCCAACGCATGCCCAGGGAAAAACACCCACAGCTCCTTGGCCACCGAATAAAGCAGCACCTCCACAACATCCCGGCTTGCCGTTCCCCAATCCCCCGCCTCGACCTGAATAACTAAACCGTCGCCGCCAACTCCCGAGGTAGAGGAAACCGGCTCGCTCCACGCCAAGGAACTGGCCAAAAGCAAGCTCAAGGGAGCGGCAGACAAAGTAAAGAGACGCATCGGCGGACACCGGCCACTTGAACGGGTTCTGAACCTCCATGAGCATGCCCCGTGCCATTCCCCTCTCCGGTTTATTTCTCTCAAAAATACAGGAAGTTGTGAACATTCACGGTCCGCTTGGCGGGGACCGGGGTGGATGGGTCTGGCCATCCTGGTGCATCGTTTACCCCTTGTGCACCATACTGGTGCGCCGTAACGTCGCTGGTCCAGTTCAGGGGAGTCCGAAATCTCTATCCAAAAAGAAGCTGAAATACCGGCCCTTTGTGAAATTGCGGGTTAAAATTCAGCTCACCCATGAACTCACGGAACAATCGCTGAGTCTTACAGGGCAATGAAACGCCGGCCTTTCCCCCGGATTTTCCACCGTACGCTCGCGGTGCTGGGCCTGTTGCTCGTTGTGCAGACGGGCCTGGCGGCCCAGATTTGCCTGGCCATCCTGGGCAGTGCACCGTCAGCGGCGGCCGCCCAGGCGGCTGGCGGCGCTCCCGACCTGGCCACGGCCCCGTGCTGCGACCATGCTCCGAAGCCCGCCGATTGCCTGGCCAATCCCTACGGCCTGGAGCCAGGTGTGCCCATGGAGCTGCCGTCGGCGAATCTCGTCCCGCCCCTGCTCGTGGCGTGGGCCGCGCACCCCTTGCCGAGGCCCGAAGCCGGTGCCCGGCCGCCTTTGGCAAGCCCCCGTTCCGAAGTCCCCATCCCCATCCGCCTGCACCGCTACCTCAGTTAGCCTGGGGGGCGCGCGGTTACCCTACGCCCGCGGTCTGTGCTCGCGCGCGCAGCGTCTTCGTCGTCCCTTCCCGGACGCTTGCCCGACGTTCCCGAAAGAAGCGGGACCTGCGGGGAGCATCCAGGCATTGACGGATGTCACTCCATCGATGGGAGCATCTTTGATGAAAAAACGAAAACCCTTCTTCGGGCCCTTGGTTCTGCCGTTCATCGCGGCCCTCGCCTTGGCCCTGCCGGGGGCGGTTTCCGCCCAGTCCGGCGTCACCCTCACCCACGTGCACGGCCTTGCCTACAGCGCCGACGGTACGCGGCTCTACATCCCGAGCCATCACGGCCTTGCGATCTATAACGAAGGGCATTGGGCCAAGGCCCCCGGACCGCAACACGACTACATGGGCTTCTCGGCCACCCGGGAGCGGTTCTACAGCAGCGGGCACCCGGCCCCCGGGACCGGGTTCAAGAACCCGTTCGGCCTCATCCGCAGCGACGACGACGGCAAGAGCTGGCAGCGCCTCGGCCTGGAAGGGGAATCCGATTTTCACGTGCTCGCCACCGGGTACGAAACCAACGCGGTCTATGTCTACAACCCGCACCCCAATTCGCGCATGCCCCGGCGCGGCCTCCACTACACCCTGGACGACGGTTTCGCCTGGCGCCCCGCTGAAGCCAAGGGGCTCGCCGGGGACGTCATCGGCCTCGCCGTGCATCCGAGCGATCCCAAGACGGTGGCCGCCGCGACCCAAAGCGGGATCTTCCTCTCGAAGGATGCCGGCGCCACCTTCGAGCCAGTGATGACGGGAGTCCAAGGTCTCGCCGTGTTCTTCGACCTGGACGGCAAGCGCCTGTGGGCCGCGACTTTCCACGGCCAGCCGGCCCTCACCCAGGTGGATCTGGCAACCCGCGGGAAAAAGCCCGTGACCCTGCCCCCGCTCACGCGGGACGCCGTGGCCTACATCGCCCAGAACCCCAAGCGCCGGGACGAATACGCCATCGCCACCTTCGAGCGCAGCGTCTATCTCACCCGGGATGGGGGCAAGACGTGGACCCAGATCGCCGACCGGGGACGCACCTTGTGAGTCCAGGCATTCCAGTCCGGGAGCTTGCGCCATGAGCGAAACCGAGAAGCCGCCGTTTCCGAAGTGGATCTCCCGGTTGATCGCCGGCGGGATCATTGCCTTCGCCGCCGGGTTTGTCGCGTTCGCCTACTGGGCGACGCGCCCGGACGCGCCGGAGGCGAGGTGGCCGCGTTCCGACGCGCCCCGTGCGGAGGGATCCCGCCAGGGCACGACCGCGGCCCCAGGGGCGGACGCAGCTCTGGTGGCCCTTGGAAAGAGCGTTTACGACCGCCACTGTGCCGCCTGCCATGGCGCCAACCTGGAAGGCCAGCCCGACTGGCAGCGCCGTCGTCCAGACGGGCGCATGCCCGCCCCGCCCCATGACGACTCGGGCCACACCTGGCATCACCCCGAGCCCGTGCTCTTCGGCATCGTCAAGCACGGGCTCGTCCCGCCCTACGCGCCCCCCGGCTACCAGAGCGACATGCCAGCGTTCAAGGACATCCTCTCCGACGAAGAGATCCGGGCGGCGTTGGCCTTCATCGAGAGCCGCTGGTCACCGAAAGTCATCGAGTGGCGCAAGGAAGCCCTGGCGGAGCAGGAGGTGAAATGACGAGTCGCAGCGCCTTCGAAGCGCTTTTCGCGCCGCGCTGGGTCCGGGACCTGCAATCGTGGCGCTTCATTTTTCTTGCCTACGTCCCCACCCTGGCGGCGCTGAGCCTCGCCTGGGAGGTCGCCCAGCTCCCCCTCTACACCCTGTGGGCGTCGGCCCTGCCCGAGATCGCCTTCGCCGTCGCCCATTGCACCGGCGGCGACGTGCTGATCGGCCTCTCGGCCCTCTTCACCGCCCTCCTCCTCACCCGCGCCGGAGCGCTGCCCCAATGGCGCTGGCCCTGGGTGACCGCGGTCGCGGTGACCGCCGGTACGGGCTACACCGTCTATAGCGAGTGGCTCAACACCGCCGTGCGCAAGAGCTGGGCCTATTCGGAGCTGATGCCCGTCGTGCCGCACCTGGAGGTGGGCCTGTCGCCCCTCGCCCAGTGGCTCGTGGTGCCGGCGGCTTCCCTATGGATCGCGCGCCGCCTTTTCCTGGGAAACCGAATCCAGCCGGCCGGGAGCAGCGTCGCGAAAGAGGAGAGGAGAAACACGATGAACACGCTCTGGCTGCCCGCCGCGCTGAGCCTGGCGCTCCTCGGTACCGCCGTTCCCGCGGATGCCGATGCCGCGGGCGATCCCGCCCGGGGCGCCCAGGCCTTCCGCGCCTGCGCAGCGTGCCACTCCATCGAGCCGGGACAGCACCTGACGGGCCCGAGCCTGGCCGATGTCTTCGGGCGCAAAGCGGCGACGGTGGAAGGTTTCCAGCGCTACTCCAAGGCGCTCAAGGATTCCGGCGTGGTGTGGGACGAAAAGACCCTGGACGTTTGGCTACAGGATCCAGCGAAGCTCATTCCAGGCAACCTCATGACCTTCCGCGGCATCCCCGACGCCCGCGTGCGCGCCGACCTGATCGCCTATCTGAAGGCGGCCTCCGAGGGCAAAGCGGCTTCCGCCCCGACCGGCAGAGGCGGCATGATGCAGGCGCCTCGGCTTGCCGATCTCAAGAAGGCCGACCCGGAGAGCCTGGTCAAGGAAATCCGCTACTGCCGCGACACCTACCACGTCACCACCGCCGACGGCGAGACGTTTCCCATCTGGGAATTCAACCTGCGGTTCAAGACCGATTCCAGCGATCGGGGACCCAGGAAGGGCCAACCAGTGCTGTTCGGCGCCGGCATGATGGGCGACCGGGCCTTCGTGGTGTTTTCGGACCCGGCCGAGATCTCGGCCTTCGTCAAGAACCAGTGCCCATAGACGCGAATGACCCCTAAAGCGAATAACGCCGGCAGCACCCCCGCCGCCCAGCCGCGCCGCGCGCTGCGCTGGACCGCGCTCGTACCCGTGGCGCTGTTTGCGGGAATCGTCACCTTGTTCGCGGTCGGTTTGACCCGCGATCCGCGGGAGATTCCTTCGCCCCTCGTCGGCAAGCCGGTGCCTCCATTCGACCTGCCGCCGGTGAAGGGCCGCTCGCTGGGGCTCGCGAGCCGCGACCTCAAGGGCGAGGTGTCCCTGGTCAACGTCTTCGCCTCCTGGTGCGTCGCTTGCCGGATCGAGCACCCCATTTTTTTGCAACTCCAGCGCGAAGGCCTTATCCCTATCCACGGGCTCAACTACAAGGACCGGCCGGACGACGCGGCCGCCTGGCTGGACACTCTGGGGGATCCCTATACCCGCACCGGCGCGGATCTCGACGGCCGGGTCGCCATCGACTGGGGCGTCTACGGAGTGCCGGAGACGTTCCTGATCGACCCCAACGGCCGGATCGCCTACAAGCACATCGGGCCCATCACCCCCGAAGTCCTGGAACAAAAGCTTCGCCCGCTGATCGCCCGGCTGCAGGCCGAAGCAGCCTCCGCGGGCGCTTCGAATCCGCGCCCGGGAGGCTCGCCGTGAACAGGACCGGGCTCATCGCGGCGGGCCTGGCCGTGCTCGGCCTCTCGGTCGCGGGCGTGGTTCGCGAATTGAGCACGGCGCGGGACGAGACCCGCGGCGATCCGACCCCGGAAGTCGCCGCCGACGGAAAACTCCCGGGATTCGCCCCCGTCGAGGCCCGGCGTCCCGTGCCGCCGCTGCGCTTCGTCGACGCAGACGGCAAGCCGCGCGCCCTCGCCGATTTCCGCGGGCGCGTGATCCTGCTCAACCTCTGGGCCACCTGGTGCCCGCCCTGCCGCAAGGAGATGCCTAGCCTTGCCCGGCTGCAGGAAAAGCTCGGCGGCCCGGACTTCGAGGTGGTGGCCCTGTCCATCGACCGGGGAGGCCTCTTCGCGGTGCAAAGTTTCTTCGACGAAATGGATCTTCGCCATCTCAAGATCTACGTGGACGCTAGCGCGGAGGCGATGGCGGCGCTGGGCGCGGTCGGGCTTCCCACGACGCTGCTGGTGGACCGCAAAGGGCGGGAGCTCTGGCGCGTGGTGGGGCCCGTGGAATGGGACAAACCCGAGGTCGTGGAGCGCATCCGGCGCTACTTGAAGGACGGCGCTCGCGAATCGTGAATCCGTGATGATTCGATTGACCGTATTGCTTCTGAGCCTCGGGCTCTTCGCCGCGTTTTCCGCTCGGGCCCACTCCCCCGACGAAGTGCTGCGGGAGCTGCGGGAAAAGGAGCCCTACCTCCAGCTCGCGGACCGGGAAGCGCCGGGCTTCGCCCTGGAAGACCCGTCCGGCCGGAAAGTCGCCCTCGCCGATTTCCGCGGCAAGGTGGTGGTTCTCAACTTCATCTACTCGCGCTGCACCGACGTCTGCCCGCTGCACAGCGAGCTGATCGCCCGGATCCAGGAGCAGGTCAACACCACGCTGATGCGCGACCAGGTGCAGTTCATCACGGTTGCGACCGACACCGAGGACGCCGCGGCCACCGCCCAGCTCATGCGCGCCCACGGCAAGGCCCACGGCCTCGACCCCGCCAATTGGGTGTTCCTGTACCGGGGCGCCGGAAAGCCCGACACCGGGATTCAGCTTGCCAAAGCCTACGGGCTGGAGTTCACCCAGGCGGCGGAGGGCCTCCAGATGCACGGTGTGGTCACCCACGTCATCGATCAAGCGGGAATCCTGCGGGCTCGCTTTCACGGCCTCAAGGTCCAGCCGCTCAGCGTGACCGCATTCATCAACACGCTGCTCTACCCGGACCATCACGGTCCCGCTGCCGCTTCGGCGGCCGCCCCGACCGCCGCCGGCAGCCCGTCGGAGCGCAAGCCATCCTGGCCGGGCGGTGTCTTTTTCCAGGCGGCGCTGGGAGCGGGTTTCGCAGCTCTGGGCATCGGAGGGTTCCTGCTGCACCGGCGCCGCCGGCAGCGCAGGCAGCTCGTCCAAAGAGGCCCAAGCCCTGAATAACGGAAGGAGATAGATGCCATGTGGACGCGACGCCGATTTCTGTTGACCACCGCCGCCTCCGCGGCGACCCTGGCGATCCCGATCGAGGTAAAACGCGCCCTCGCCGGCGAGGAACCCGACCTGGTGCTGCGGGTCACGGCTTCTCCGGACCGCAAGCCGATCTGGTCCGGGCCCGAGACCAGGGTGCTGCGCTATCGTGCGGAAGTCCTCAAAGGGCGGCGGGACGCGGTGCGCCCCGCTTCGAGCTATCTGGGTCCCACGCTGGAATTGCGGCGCGGCGAGCGGGTGCGCATCCATTTCGAGAACCGAATGAACGAGCCCAGCATCATCCACTGGCACGGGATGATCGTGCCGGACGTGGCCGACGGCCATCCCCATCACGCAGTCGGCCCGGGGAGCGAATACATCTATGACTTCACCGTGCGAAACCCGGCGGGGACTTATCTCTACCACCCCCATCCCCACGGGCTCACCGGCAAGCAGGTGTACTACGGCCTGGCAGGGCTTTTGATCGTGCGGGAACGGGGGGAGCTGACCTACGGCCTTCCCGCGCCCGAGCACGAGTTGAGCCTGGTCATCCAAGACCGGCGCATCGGCCGGGAAAACCAGTTCGCGTTCAAGCGCATGATGATGGACGACATGAACGGCGTGCTGGGCGACACGGTGCTCGTGAACGGCTTGCCCGATGCGGCGTTCAAGGTCTCCCCTCGCAGTTACCGGTTGCGGCTCGCCAACGTGTCCAACGCGCGGATCTACAAGCTCGCCTGGTCCGACGGCCGCCCGATGCGCGTCATTGCCACCGACAACGGCCTCCTCTCCTCGGCGGAGGGCACCCAGACCCGTCCGTACGTGGTGCTGGCGCCGTTCGAGCGGGTCGAGCTGCTGGAGGACTTCGGCGAGCGCCGCGCCGGCGCGGAGGTCGCCCTGGTGAGCCAGGCGTTTTCCGGCCTGGAGATGATGGATGGAATGATGGATGGCATGATGGGTGGAGGCTCCGGAGGCATGTCTGGGGGCATGATGGGCCGCGACATGGGCGGAATGATGGGTGGAATGATGGGCCGTGGCATGGGCGGCATGATGGGCGGGATGATGAGAGGCATGATGGGCTCCGGCCAGGGCGAGGAGCTTCTGGTCGCCCGCTTCACCGTTTCGACCGAAGCGCGCGTGCGCAGCGAAGCGCTCCGCCTCCCCGAGCCGACGTCCGATGTGCGCGAAGGGAAGCATGCGATTTACACCCAACTCGCGTTTCGCCACATGCGAGGTTTTTTCAACGGACGCCGCTTCGAGATGGGGGTGGTCGCGGACGACGAGCGCCTTCCCCTGAACGAAGGGACCGTGTGGACGTTTTCCAACGACGGGCCGGGAATGCCCATGCCCCATCCCATCCACATCCATGGGGTGCGTTTCCGCATCCTCGAACGCAGCGGCGGGAACATACCCGAGGACCTGCGGGAGGGATTGATCGACGCGGGCTACAAGGACACCTTCCTGATCTTTCCCGACGAGCGGGTGCGCGTGCTCGTCGCGCCCACGGAGCCGGGACTTTTCATGTACCACTGCCACAACCTGGAGCATGAAGACGGCGGCATGATGCGCAACTGCCTGTTCGGATCGGACGCTACGGGGAAAGGATGAGCCTCGTAGGGTGCGCTCTAGCGCACCGCTGCCTGGTTTACAGGCCACGGCAGCGCGTTCCGCTGCGCTCTACGCACCCTGCGAAACCCGGTTACCGCAAGTTTCCGTGGGTCCCTCTCCCGGCGGGAGAGGGACAGGGAGAGGGTCCGCCTGGGAAGGGACGGGCTGTCATTCGGGTATACAACGCTCAGTACACGGTCCCCTAGTGGCCTGTCCCGAAAATAACTTGTGCAAGGTTGAGCATGACGATCGGACCTCCTGGCCCACCTGCGAGCACCTCCCCTCGGCGAGGTATTTCCGGGACAAGACACTAGCATGATCGAAAGTTCCGCCATCGGCCTGACCGCCGCCTTCGTGGCAGGCATCGTTTCGTTTCTTTCCCCCTGCGTGCTGCCGCTGGTGCCCGCCTACGTTTCCTATGTCGCCGGCAAGTCGCTACATGGTTCAGCACTGCAGATGGACGCTCGCACCCGGTTGAATGCGGCGGTCATGAGCCTGTTCTTCGTCCTGGGTTTCAGCACCGTCTTCATCGCCTTAGGCGCCAGCGCCACGGCCCTCGGCCGGTTGCTGCTCCAGTACCGGTATGAAGCGAACATCGTGGGCGGTGCCATCATCATCGTCTTTGGGCTTTTCATGCTGGGCATGATGCGCCACGTGTCCTGGTTTCACCGGGACCTGCGCTTCCACCCTCGGCTCGCCGGGGGGCATCCCGCGGCCGCCTTCGTGCTAGGGCTCGCGTTCGGCTTCGGCTGGACGCCGTGCATCGGCCCGGTGCTGGGCGTGATCCTCACCGCCGGCGCCATGCAGGAGTCCATATCGACGGGCGTCAGGCTGCTCACCGCCTACGCCCTCGGCCTCGGCGTGCCGTTCCTGCTCTCCGCGCTCTTCCTGCGGGAGCTGCTGGGCCGACTGAAGGCCTTGCGCCACGCCGGCCGGCCGCTCCAGGCGGCGGCTGGCGTCGTCATGGTGCTCATGGGTATTGCCATGATGACGGGCCAGCTCACGGCGTTCAGCTACTGGCTGCTGGAAACCTTCCCGGCCCTGGGGCGCATCGGATAAAGCCCGTCAAATAGGCGGATAATAGCCGGTGCGAAGGGACGGCCCGCTCACGGGTTGTCCACCTCGAACCGGGCCTATCTGGGCAGGTCATATCGCTTCCAAACGGAACGAAGGAAGGGATCATGAGTTTTTACGACAAGTGGATCCTGCCGCGGCTCACCGACCTGGCGATGCGGAACAAGGAGGCCACCCGCTACCGGGCCCAGCTTCTCCCCCAGGCCCGGGGCGTCACCCTGGAGGTCGGGGTCGGCTCCGGGCTCAACCTGCCCTTTTACGGGCCGCAGGTGGATCGGCTCTATGCGGTCGATCCGTCGGAAGAGCTCCTGCGCATGGCGGAGAAAAAGGTGCGTGGAGCGCCTTTCCCGGTGGAGCTTCTCGCCCGCTCGGCCGAGGAGATTCCGATCGATGACCGTTCCATCGACACCGTGGTCACCACCTGGAGCCTGTGCAGCATCCCCAATCCCCTCAAGGCGCTCGCCGAAATGCGGCGGGTGCTGAAACCGGGAGGCGTGCTGCTCTTCGCCGAGCACGGGCTCGCGCCGGAAGCCTCGGTCCAGCGCTGGCAGCGCCGGCTCAACCCCCTGTGGAACAAGCTCGCCGGCGGCTGTAACCTAGACCGGAAAATGGACGAACTGGTCCGGGGGGCGGGTTTCCGCATCCTGGAGCTCGCCACGGAATACGCGAAAGGACCGCGGCCGATGAGCTACATCTATTTCGGCCGCGCGGCGCCGGGATGAGTGGAATACGCAACCGCCGAATGTCAACCGCCGAATTGCCCCGCCGAGTTTCTATCGGTATACTCTGGCTTGCCCCGCCGAGTTTCTATCGGTATACTCTGGCACCCATGAAGTACAAGGTCGCGACCATCTGGTCGTTCATTTTTGCCCTTCTACTGAATCTGCTGGCTTCTGCTCCGCAGCTGTCGGCGGCGGCGCTGGAGCAGCCGCTGGAAACGTGGAGACTCGCTCCAGACGCTGGGAGCAAAGCTGATCCCGCGGCGCCTGATCGTTTCAACGGAAACGTTTACGACACTTGCCTTAGCCATCTCGGCTTTCATTTCCTGGGGCAGCCGGTGATCATTGGCCCCATAGCCACCGCGCCTTTGCCCACGGCCCGGCCCGCAATGGGCCCGTCTTCCCTCATTCCTAGTCTCTCGCCCAAGGGCCTTTACCGACCTCCCCGTACCTTCTTCCGAGCCTAGCCGTTCCAGTTTGTGAACCGCGGCGTTGCGCGCGTAGGCGCGCGTGCCGAGCTCGCGAAGGAAACCCATGGTGGACACCCATACCCGCGCGCGGCTGCCGCGCGCTACGGCGGCGCTTGCGCTGGCCCTTGCGCTTGCCGCCTCTTCGGCGGCGGCCGAAACGTACACCTTTGATCAGGCCATCGAGCTCGCCGAACGGACTAACCCCGCCTTGCAGTCAGCGCAGGCTGCCCTCAGGGCAGCGGAAGGAGAGAAGACGGAGTCCGATGCACCGCTACGGAACAACCCGGAACTCTCCGGAGAGCACCGCTGGCGGACCACGCCAGTGCCCGGGTTAGCCGACGAAAAGGTCCGCGAGTGGCAACTGGGCATCGCCCAGACGTTCGAGATCGCCGGACAGCAGGGCTACCGGCGCCAGGCGGCCGAGGCGGCGCTCGCAGAAGCGAAGGAAAACGTCGAAGCCGTGCGCCGCAGGATCCTGGCCGAGGTGGAGCAACGATTCTTCAAGCTGCTCGCGCTCCAAGAACGCTTGGCGCTCGAGCAGCGATCACTCGAGCTAATAGAAAACGCCGCCCGGCTGACGCAGCGGCGAGTCGCTGCCGGCGAGGACAGCCGCCTCGCGGGAAATCTCGCCCGCGTGGAAGCGGAACGGGCGCGGAACCAGATTGCCATGCTGGAGGAACAACTGATCGACGCCCGCTCCGAGCTGGCAGCGACGCTGCAGCTTCCCCAAGGAGTGGCACCGCAGGCGGTCGGAGATCTGTCCACGCCTCCACCGGCGTATACCCTCCGGGAATTGCTCGACGCCGCAACCCAGCGGCCCGACCTGCGGGTCTTGGGACACCGGGAACGGGCCGCCCGGGGCCGCCTGTCCTTGGAGCGCGCGAGCGTGTATCCGGATATTACCGTCGGGCTATTCACCGAGCGCGAAAGCTCGAACACGAGTCGCGAACGCATTAACGGCCTGAGTCTCTCGATTCCCTTGCCCTTGTTTCGCCGCAACGAGGCAGGCATCGGCCGGGCCACGACGGAGCTGACCCAGGTCGAGATCGAGCGCCGTCGCGCGCTGCGCGACGCCCGGGCGGAAGTGAGCGCCCTGTGGAGCAAGCTGCAGAGCCTGCGCACCCGGGTCGATCGCCTTGCCGGCTCCGTGTTGCCGAGCCTGGACGAGAACCAGCGGCTCTCCGCCAAGGCCTACGAAGCGGGGGAAATCGGGCTGGTCGAGCTGCTGCTGGTGAACCGTCAGACGCTGGACGCCCGCCGCGAGCTGCTGGAAGCGGAGGCCGAGCTGCGCCTGGTACAGGCTGAGCTCGCACGTGCAGCCGGGATTCCCTCGCTGTCCGGCCGCTGACCATTTCGAACACTGTTTCCCTTGGAGCACCCCATGAAACCGAACTTCGTGGGTCCCGCCGCGGCGCTGGCCCTGTTCATCGCATCGCTCGCCCTCGCCGCCTGTGGCGAGAACCGTCCCGCCGATACCACGGTTTCGTCACCTACCGGCAGGTACGCCGATGAGAAAGCACACAATGGGGAAAGCCGTGACGCCCACATCGGGGAAAACGTGCTCAAGCTCTCCGCGGAGGAGCGGAAAAAGGCCGGTGTTCGGGTCGAAGCCGTGGCCGAGGGAAAGGTGAGCGAAACGCTCACTGTCACCGCCACCATCCGCCCTAATCGCGAGCGCTACGCCCTGGTGACGCCGCAGGTCGGCGGGCGTGTCGTCAAGGTGAACGCCGCCCTCGGCGAGCGGGTGCGAGCCGGCCAGGCGCTGGCACTCATCGACAGCGCCGAACTGGGCGACGCCTACGCCGCCTTGCGCCAGGCGCGGAGCGAGCATGCCGTGGCGCTGGCAGCATTCCAGCGCGCCGAAAAGCTCCGCACCGAGCAGGTTATCCCGGAGAAGGGCTTCCTCGAAGCCCAAGGTAACCTGGAGAAGGCGAGCGCGGCCCTGCGCGCTGCCGAAGACCGGTTGCGCCTTTTGGGAGGTTCGCCCAAGGAGGAAGGCGCCGGGACTTCGGTGGCGCCGGTGCTGGCGCCATTCGCCGGAATGATCGTGGAGAAGTCGGCCGTGATGGGCGAAGTAGTGGCCAGGGACAAGGTGCTTTTCACCGTCGTCGACCTGTCGGTCGCGTGGATCGAGGCCGCCGTCTTCGAGCGGGATTTGGCCAAGGTGCGCGTCGGTGCCCCGGCGGTGGTAATGGTCGCCGCCTACCCGGAAGAATCATTCCGCGGGGAAATCGCCTACATCGACAGCGTGCTGGACAAGGAAACACGCACGGTAAAGGTGCGGATCGAAGTCCCGAACCGGGACGGCCGCCTGAAGCTCGGCATGTTCGCCAGCGCCGCCATCGAAACCCCCGGCCGGCGCTCAGGCCTCAGCGTGCCCGACGAAGCGGTGGTGCTGGTGCAAGGGCGGCCCACCGTGTTCGTCGAGGAGGGCGAAGGCTTCGAGGCGCGCACCGTCGAGACCGGCGAGCGCATCGGCGGCCGAACGCTGATCGCCTCCGGCCTCGCGCCCGGGGAGAAGGTGGCAGTGGCGGGAGCTTACGCGCTGAAAGCCCGCATGCTCAAGTCGCAGCTCGGCGAAGGCCACGCCCACTGAGGAGCCGCCATGCTGAATGCCATCGTCGACCTCTCCCTGCGTTACCGCGTCCTGGTGCTGCTCGGGTTTGCGCTGATCGCTTTTCTCGGCGCACGCGCCTGGCAGCAGGTGCCGGTGGACGCCTTTCCCGACGTCACCCCCAACCAGGTCAACATCTACACAGAATCGCCGGGCCTTGCCGCCGAGGACGTGGAAAACCTGCTTACCATCCCGATCGAAACGTCCATGGCCGGTCTTCCCGGGGTGGAGTACATCCGCTCGGTCTCGCTGTTCGGCCTGTCCTACGTCAGCGTGTATTTCCGCGACGACGTGGACATCTATTTCGCCCGTCGATTGGTGAACGAGCGCCTGCAGGACGCCAAGGGGCGAATCCCGCCTGGCTACGGGGAACCGGAACTTGGTCCCAACAGCTCCGGCCTGGGCCAGGTGTTCTGGTATACGGTCGAATCTGCGGACCGCAAGCTTTCCGCAATGGACCTTCGCACGCTGCACGACTGGAGCGTCCGGCTGTTGCTGCGCACGGCGCCCGGTGTCGACGACGTGACGTCCTGGGGTGGGTTCGAACGGCAGTACCAGGTGCTGATCGATCCGCGCAAGCTGATCAAGTACGGCCTCACGTTCAGGACGGTGATGGAGGCACTCGCCGCCAACAACCGCCAGGTGGGCGGGCAGTACGTAAACCTGGGACGGGAACAGTACCTGGTTCGCGGCCTAGGCCTGGTGGGCTCCGTCGCGGACATCGAGAGCATCGTGGTGGCCGAACGGGAAGGCATCCCGATCCGGGTGCTGGACGTGGCGCGGGTCCAAGAGGGACCGGCATTGCGCTTCGGCGCGGTTACGCGCAACGGCGAGGAGACGGTCCTTGGCATCGCGCTTGCCCGCATCGGGGAAAACGCTAAGAACGTGGCCGATGCGGTGAAGCAGAAGCTCGCCCTGGCCAAGCAGGCGCTCCCCGCGGGCGTCGCCATCAACCCGGTATACGACCGCACCGATATCGTGGAAAAAGCGCTCTCCACTGCAGAGCGGGTGCTGGTCGAAGGAGCGGTGCTGGTGGCGATCATCCTCTTTCTGTTCCTTGGCGAGCTGCGTTCTGCGCTGGTGGTGATCGTCACTCTGCCGCTCGCCATGCTGATCGCCTTCATCCTCATGCAGCATTTCGGCCTTTCCGCCAATCTCATGTCCTTGGCCGGCCTCGCCATCGGCATCGGCATGATGGTGGACGGCGCCGTGGTGATGGTGGAAAACAGCTTCCGGCTGCTCGCCCATTTAGGCGGCAGGCAGTTGAACCGCACTCACGTGATCCTGGAGGCGGCGCGAGAAGTGGCCAACCCCATCGCGTTCGCCATCCTGATCATCATCGTGGTGTTCCTGCCGCTGTTTTCGCTGACAGGCCTGGAGGGCAAGCTGTTCAAGCCCATGGCCTATACCATCAGCTTCGCCATGGCAGGGTCGCTGCTCCTCACCCTGACGCTGGTGCCGGTGCTCTCGTCCCTGGTGCTCAAGCCTAGCGCCGAGCGGGAGACTGCACTGATGCGCTGGGCCAAGGCGGGGTACTTGCCTCTACTGCAGTGGGCCCTCGATCGCAAGCGGGTGGTGGCCGGGATCGGGCTGGCGCTGCTGGTTGCGGCGGCGGCCGTTTTCCCCTTCCTCGGTAAGGAGTTCATGCCGACCCTGCAGGAGGGCGCCATCATGTTTCGCGTAACCGGCATACCGTCGACCTCGTTGGAGGAATCGGTGCGCGTGTCCAGGCAGATGAGCGCTGTCCTCCGGGAACGTTTTCCCCAGACTACGTCGGTGGTCGCCACCATCGGCCGAGCCGAGAAAGGCGAAACCACGGACGCCAACTACATGGAGGTGCTGGTGGAGGTAAAACCGCAGAGTGAGTGGCCCGAAAAGCTGAGCATGCCGGAACTTTCCGACCGCATGCGCGACACCCTGGAGAAGGAAATTCCCACGGTGGTATTCTCCGCCACACAGCCTATCCAGATGCGGGTCGAAGAGCTGATCTCGGGCGTGCGCGCGACCCTGGCGCTGAAGGTCTACGGGCCCGAGCTGGCCATGCTTGACCGCCTGGCGGAACAAATAAAGCCGGTGCTGGAGTCTGTGCCCGGGATCGCCAACCTGTCGCTGGAAGCCAACAAGGGCAAACCGCAGGTGGTGGTGAAAGTGGACCGCGACCGAGCCGCGCGCTACGGCATCAACGCCGACGAGCTGCTGGAGGTGGTCCGCGCGGGCATAGGCGGCGAGGCGGTGAGCACGCTGATCGACGGCAACCGCCGCTTCGACATCGTGGTGCGGCTGGATGAGCCGTTCCGCAACAGCGTTCGTGCCATCGAAAGCGTCCCTGTGCGCACTGGCGAGGGTGCCCTGGTACCCCTATCGGCGCTCGCCACGGTGACCACCGACGAGGGTTACACCTTCGTCCGGCGCGAGCAGTTGAGCCGCTACGCAGTGTTGCAGATGGACGTTCGGGGACGCGACGTGGACGGCTTCGTCCGGGAGGCGCAAGCCAAGATCCTGGCCCAGGTCGATCTGCCGGAGGGCTACTGGATCCAGTGGGGTGGCGCCTTCGAGAACCAGCAGCGAGCGCTCGCTCGGTTGGCAGTCATCGTCCCGCTCACCATCGGGCTCATCTTCGTGCTGCTGTACACGGCGTTTAACTCGCTCACCTACGCGGCGCTCATCATCGCCAACGTGCCGTTTGCGGTGATCGGCGGGGTGTTCGGGCTCTTCGTGACCGGGCAGTACGTCTCGGTACCGTCGGCGATTGGGTTCATTGCGGTGTTCGGCGTGGCGATGCTCAACGGCATCGTGCTCGTCTCCTTATTCAACGAGCTGCGCCGCAGGGGCTATTCCGTGCGCGAAGCGGTACGCGAGGGTGCAGCACTGCGCCTGCGGCCGGTCCTGATGACCGCGTCGGTCGCGATCCTCGGCCTGATTCCGATGCTCCTTTCGCAAGGAGTCGGCGCGGAGACCCAGCGGCCGCTTGCCACGGTGGTGGTGGGTGGTCTCTTCACCTCCACCACCCTCACCCTGCTGATACTGCCGCTCGCCTACGAATGGGTCGAAACTTGGCGCGAGCGGCGGCAAGAGGCAATGACCAACGACAACGCCAACGGAGGACAGCCATGAAAGAGATCAAGGCCTTCGTTCACTTGAACCGGGTCGCCGATGTGATCCAGGCGCTGAGCGATGCGGGCTACCTCGGTTCGGGGGGCCCGGCCGCATGCCACAACCTCAACGTTTCCCATACCGAGAGCCTGCTGCGCGCGCTGGACTCCGCCGAACAGCGATATTCGATGGAACTGGCGCGGTCGGTCATCCGCGAGGCCAAGCTTGAGCTTCTGTGCAGGGACGACGACGCCTCGGCCATCGTTGATCTCATCGAAAAGTACGGGCGAACCGGGCAGCAGGAGGCGGGCTGGGTCCTGGTGAGCGCGGTGGAGCAAGCCGTGCGTATCAGCGGCGCGCGCGTTTAAGCCATCGCACCTTGCCCGCCTGGCATCGGGAAGGAGCGCCACACGCCCGGGGCGGTGTTCAACTGGCGCAATGGTCCGAGTGCAAGCACTGATGGTGATCGGCCAACACTTCGATCACGCGGCAATCGGCCACCTGGCCGCCGGCGCATTGGGCGATCATACGGTTCAGTTCCTCCCGGAGCGCAACCAGCCGCCCGATACGGCGCTCCACCTGCTCCAACTGCTCCCGCGCGATGCGGTCGGCAACAGTGCACGTTTGCTCGGGGTGATCGGCAAGCCGCAGCAGCTCGCGGATCGCCGGCAACGGGAATCCCAGCTCCCGGCTGTGGCGGATGAACAAAGTTCCCGGCCGGCGCCCGGGGGTCGAATGCCACACCAGAGGCTCGGCACGAGACTCCCGGATCCGCCAGAGGTCCGCGGACCGCAAAGCTGCGGTACCGACCGCTGCCAAATCGTAACGGCCGGAACAGGCGGCCACCCCGAGCCCGCACCCGGACGCACGTTCCGGGTCCAGGGGTTGGACTGCGCTGACGAAGTCCAGGCGTTGCAGGCCGCTGTCGGTCCGGTAGTCGGCGGCGCGGACCGGCTCGCCTTCGACGTGATCAACTGGCGCATGACCGTGGCGGAGAGCGCATCCCAGGTGCCGGATCGGGTCATCCTCGAGGCCGTTGCGCGGACCGGGATGCGCGCCGAGCGCCTGTCCCCTGGCGCACCACCGGCGGGCTTTGACACCCGACGCCACTCCGCACAGGCGTGGCTCACCGCATTGAGCGGGATCGCTACGGCGGCGGGCTTCGTGCTGGACATCTTGTGGGCGGGCGGGCTCCACGAGGCCTTGCGGCTGCCCGGCGGCCACGAGGCCAACGCAACGCCACTTCCGGTGATGGCCGCCTACGCGCTGGCGATCCTGCTTGGCGGACGCTACGTGATCGTCAAAGCGTGGCACGCCGCGAGGCAGCTGCGACCGGACATGAATCTGCTCATGACCATCGCCGTCGCTGGTGGGCGCGTCGCTGCTGGTGGTCGCCAACGCGCTGTGGCTCCTGTCGGCAACCGATGTGCCCACAACCGTGTCCTCGATCAACCCACCTGCAGCAGCCGCAGTGGAGCGAGGAAGCTCCTCATAGCCTGAGCCACCCGCGGCGGTGGATAGCGTGGGCGGCCATGCCGGCAACGAAAGCGAGCCCCACGTTCCACACCGCGAGCCCCGCCGTCACCAGGGTGATGAACCGCTCCCGCTTGTCGCGGCTGAATTCGCACGCCCCGAGGGCGAGCTGGGCGCCGGTGAGGAACAGGATCACGCCGAGGATCGGCTGCGGCAGCAGGCGGAACAGGGCCTCCACCGAGCCGCTGAAAAACAACCCGAGCACCGTGAGAAGGGCGCCGAGGATGATGAGGGCGCCGCCGGTGCGGGCGCCGAAGCGCACGTGCCCGGCCATTCCGCCCGCGCCGTGGCACATGGGCACACCGCCCACTGTAGCGCCGAACAGGTTGAGCACGCCGGTGGAAGTGGCCACCGTGCGCTCGGAGACCTTGCGGTCGGGGAACAGGCGGTTGTTCTCCTCGGTGATGGCAATGATGGCGTTGCCCAGGGTGAGGGGAACCTGAGGCAGCGCCAGGAACACGGCGCCGATCAGGAAGGCGTCCAGCGTCAGGCCGGAAAGGGCGAACGAGGGCAGTCGCAGCTCGAGCCGCGCCTCCACCAGGCTTCCGATAAGCTCCGGGCTCTGCACTGCGCCCGCGCCGAACCCGAACAGGAGCAGCGCGAACATGGCGGGAAACGTGCGGTTGGTGAGCAGCAGCACGGTCCCCGCCAGCCCGAAAGCGCTCAGGAGCCATCCCTTCGACATCCATTTGGCGCCCTGCAGCATGAAGCTCATGCCCAGGCCAAGAACAATCCCGACCACTACCGGCCGAGCCACCAGGCGCGCCACCCGGTCGGCGGCACCGGTAAGCCCGAGAGCGAGCCAGACGAGCCCCGTGACCAGGGATGCGCCGTACACCGCCGCGGGCGTAACGACGAAGGTCTGGGCCGCCTGGGCCGTGGCGATGGCCCCCACCGCCTTCATGGGCTGCACCGGGAACGGGGTGCGATAGTAGGCGCCGCACACCAGCATCGGAATCCCGAACCCGAGGAGTATTCCAAGAGGATCCATCTTCAGGACGCCGATGTAGGCGACGACGAAGGGGATCAGCGTCCCGAGATCCCCGAACGCCCCGGCCCATTCCAGGCGGTCGAAGCGGTTGCCCCGGACAGCTTCCGGCGCGGAGGCGGAGTCGGACTTCTCGATGGGTTTCATGCAGAGATTTTAACCGGCTCGTTCCCGAACCGCTCGAGGACGGTGCATCCGGTCAAACAGGGGAATCGCGGAAGGCGTCCCCGTTTCGGGCCGTCGGACGCCTGCCCCGGACCAGGAGGATCGTCAGGGCGAGGGCGCTGAAAGCGGCCCCCGCGATAAACGTGAACGAAGCTCCGAACCGGTCCCACAGCAGCCCCGCCAAAGCGCTGGCGAGGAGCATGGCGAGGCCGCTCATCAGATTGAAGAAGCCGTAGGCGGTGCCCCTCAATTCCGCCGGCGCGGCGTCGGCCACCATGGTCGCCAAGAGCCCCTGGGTGATGCCCATGTGCAAGCCCCACAAAGCGATGCCGGTCCCTACCCAGCCCCAGTGGTGGCTATACGCCAGCGAGAGGTCCGCGCCGATCAGGATGGAAAGCCCCAGTACCAGCAGTCGGGTGTGGCTCATCCGGTCGGAAAGCCTGCCGAAGGGATAGGCCGAAGCCGCATAGACCACGTTCATGCCGATCAGCACCAGGGGCGCGAGGGCCACGGGCAATCCTCCCTGCTGGGCGCGCAGGATGAGAAACGCCTCGGAAAAGCGCGCCAGGGTGAACACGGCGCCGATCGCCACCACCCACCAGTAGGCGGCCGACAGCCGGCGCAGGCTCTCCCGGCGGATCGGATGGACGATCCCCTGCCCCGCCTGCCGTTCCGGCTCCCGCACGCCGAAGAAGAGGAGCGCCACCGCCAGAAACCCGGGGATGACGGCCACCCAGAACACGGCCCGGAAATCGTTCGCCCACAGCAGCATCAACCCCATGGCGAGCAGGGGCCCGAGAAAGGCCCCCACCGTGTCGAGGGATTGGCGCAGACCAAAGGCCGCCCCGCGCACTTCGGGGGGCGCGATGTCCGCCACCAGCGCATCTCGCGGCGCTCCGCGGATGCCCTTGCCCACCCGGTCCATGAGCCGCGCGACGAGGACCAGGCCGGCGCTCGTCGCCAGGGCGAACAAGGGTTTGGAAAGCGCTCCCAACCCGTAGCCCAGGAGGGTCAGGGGCTTGCGCTTTCCCCAGTAGTCGGAAAGCGTCCCCGAGAACACCTTCACGATCAGGGCGGTCGCTTCCCCCAGCCCCTCGATCAGCCCGACCACGACGGCGCTGGCACCCACGGCCGTCACCAGGAAGACCGGCAGCAGGCTGTGGATCATCTCCGAGGAGATGTCCATGAGGAGGCTGACGAAGCCGAGCGCCCAGATGGCGGGCGGAATGCCAGGGCCGGCAGAGCTGGCAATGCTTCGAACGGGTGCAGCGGCTTTCATGGGTGGTTTTTCTTGTTGCGCAGATTCCATGGAGATCCCTGTTCCTTTATTTTATTTGGATTCCGTATCGGGCGCTTCTCCTCCCAAAGCCCGCAATGCCGCCGCGCGGACCGCATGGGCGGGATGCAATTCGAGCAAGCGCTCAAGCGCCCCCACTCCGGGGTGCCGGCCCTCTATCCGTGCCAGGCTCCGGACGATCTCTAACCCCTCAACCACGTCCACCGGATGGCGCAAGGCACAGTCCACCAGGGCCGAGGCCGCGTCCGGCTCGCCCTGCCAGCCGAGGGCGATGATCGCACGCATGCGCACCTCCGACAACGGGTGTCGTAAGGCGTGCAGGAGCCTCGCGCGGTAGTCCCTTTCCTTCAGTCGCTCTTGATCCTCTCCGCAGTGGGGACAGACCCGCGCTTCGGCCGGCATCAGAGCGAAGCATTCGAGGCAAAAACAGGGTTGTCGTTCCACGTGCTCCAGTCCAGTCTCCCGGCCTCTACGATCACGTGCGGCTGGCGAGAGGCGTCTTCCCCTCACCCCAAATAGAGGAAGTGTCCAAACCCACCGGCTCAGCCTCGCAAGGTGGCTACCAGTCGCTGAGGATAAAGAAGTAGATCCAAGGCGTCGCGAATATCCCGCACGATGACCTGCGCGCTCGTCAGGGTATCTCCCCAAGCGCCTTCCTGCTGCACAACAGCGATTGCCAGCGCTGCAGCCTTCAACATCAGATGATCGTTGCGGCCGTTGCCGATGCAGGCGCAACCGGCGCCGAGATGCTCCACGTAGACTCGTTTCGCTTCGGCCTGGCCCCGCTGCGGCAGGATCGACAATTGACACGGAAGCCCCGCCAGGCGTGCGCGGGCCGTGCCGAAGGTGTCGCCGGTCACCACGTGGATGCTGAGCGCAGCGGACAGCCGCTGCAGACGCTCGCGCACATCCGGCAAAAGCTCGCCGTCGAGGGCCAGCGTGCCGTTGTAATCCAAAACGAGATGCATGAGCTCTACCGTGGCGAAATCGGGGATGTCAACTCTCAACACAGCAAAAGTCTTTCCTCAGCGCACCACCAGGACGGCGCACTCCGCGTAGCTGATCACCCGGTGGGTAACCGAGCCCAGCCGCCACCGGTCGAACGCACCCCGGCCACGGTGACCAAGGACGATCAGATCCACGGCCTGCCGCCCGGCGTATTCGAGGATTTGTTGCGCCGGATGTCCGACCGCGATCTGCAGCGACGCCATGATCCCCTGTCGATCGATCTGCTGCTTGAGCTTATCGAGCAGGCTCTGATGGTAGTCGCGCGAATGCTCGATGACTGCTTCAGTTTCCACGTCCTCGCCGAATTCCGGCACTTGGGCGACCGTCAATACGCAGAGCTCGGCTTGATAGCGGCTCGCCAGCTCAGCCGCCATGGCGAACGCCTTGGTGGAAGGCTCGGAACCATCGTAGGCCAACAAGATTTTCTTGATCATGTTTTTGCCTCCAATTTTGCCTTCGTGCCAGCCACGGTTGTGTCCTCCTGGGAACTAACTTCCTTTTTCAGGTGCAGATGGTGATGCGGAAAGAAGAAGGCGTTGGCGATCAGGGTCGGGATCACAGCACTGCCGATGACCGCGGCCACCAAGGCCGAGTACTGCGCCTGGTCGATGATCTGGCGCGATAATCCGAACAGCGCCGAGATGGTGCCGAAGGTGAGCCCTGTCGACATAAGCAGCGTGGTGTAGGTCGCCTCCTTCCCCGGTGCACCGTAAGCCTTGGTTACCGGGAACACGCCGATAAACTTGGTCCCCATCTTCACGAACAGCAACAAAAGAAACGCTCCCGGGGCAGCCATCAGCGCTGGCAACGAGACGAAAGAGCCGGCACGAATAAAATAGAATGGGGTGAGCAAACCGAAAGTGAGCGTGCGCAGGCGCCGCACCAAGGCATGATCCCTGCCCACGGTGCCCGCCAACACCATGCCGATCAAGTAGGCGGGGAGCACTGCCTCGCTATCGGCCCAAACGGCGAGCGCTCCCATGCCGAACAAGAAGAAAAGCAGAAACTTCGCCTCCAGCTCCGAGGGCCGGTTGCCATAGCGCCGGAAAGCGAGTACCGTCTTGCCATAATCAGTCATGTTGAAGCCGAACTCCAGCATTACGGCATAGACCACGGCCACCGAGGTCGTGGACATGGCGATGCCGGCGAGCCAGCTTGCCCACGGATCCCAGCCCAGAAGCCATCGGGCGGCGGCAGCGCAGCCCAAAAAAGGGACAAAAAAGCTTGCTAGACCGACAGCGGCCGCCTCCTTCCATTTAAGCCTAAAGACCTCGGGATCGAGCTCTGCGCCCGCGAGAAAGGTGAGCACGATGGCTCCGGTACCGGAAAGGAACTTGATCCACGAGGCATCCGCCCCCAAGGCTGCGGTGCCAGCCGCGGCGCCGATGAAGAGCTGGGCGATGGTGCCTACTACGATTTCGGACAGGGCGGTCGCAACGCGCAGCCAGATGGAAAGAAGGCTCGCCGCGAGCGCCAACCCGAGCCACAAAGCCGCCAGCGTCCAGGTTTCGGTCATAGTCTCACTCCTTGCGGCTCCTCCGCCACAGACGGCGGATCGCCCTCGTCCGGGTTGAGCACGCCGAAGCGGGCCGGGATGTGGGCGTAGAAAACCCGAATTTTCTCCCGCTCGACCCGTTCCAGCAGCCGCCTGGCTTCCTCCGGCGTGACGATGAACTCCACCTCCACGGTAAGGGTGCCGGCCAGCTCGAAGAAGTGGTTCTCGTGCAGCACGTGGTGCCGCCCGAATCCGGCCATGGCGCGGAATGCCGAGCCGCCGCGGATGCCCATGCGGTTGGCCTGCTCCAGCAGCCATTCCCACAGGAGGGTGTGGCGGTGGCGTGCGTTCTCGTGCACGTAGAAGCGGAGAAAAGCGCCTTCCATGGTGTCCCCTTCCATCGAATCATGCGCTCGATATGAGCTGCACACTCAAAATTCCCAGCCCTGTGAGCAGCAGCGCGCCGAACAAGTGCAGGCCTATCGCTCCGAGCGCCCAGAGATATTCGCCGCGAGCGATCAGGGATACGATCTCGGCGGAAAAGGTGGAAAAAGTGCTCAAACCGCCCAGAAAACCGGTCATGGTCATGAGCCGCGTCTCCGGTGGCAGGCCCGGATGCTTATTGAAGAAGGCAACAGCCACGCCGATCAGGAAGCCGGCAAGCAGGTTGGCAGCCAAGGTGCCGAGAGGAAGGGTAGGAAAAACGGGGTTTAGTCGATGGCCCAGCCACCAGCGCAACATCGCCCCGAGAGTGGCGCCCAAGCTGATGGCGGCAAAGCCAGAGGTACCCATCGCGCTCCTTTCTTGTTGGGTTCTTGGTGAACCGGAGCGCTGGGCGCGGGCCGAAACGTCGGAGATTTCAGATGAGCCTACGCGTCCCGAACGCTCCCGGAAACAACCGTAGGCATCATCAGCCGGCCGGAGGTAGGCCAGGCGGTTAAGGGAGGAATGCCATCTCCTTAACATAAAGTATACGCTTGTAGTCGGTCCCGCAGCAACAGGGCCGCGGGCGTTTGCGCAGCCGCAGGTCGATCGTGATCCCGGATGCCTTCTCCTTCAGCCTGTGAGGCCGGGCACGACGATGAAATATGAGTTGAGTAGGTAGAGGCCGGAGGCGATCAGAATCACGCCTCCGGCGATTTCGAAGGCCTTCTGACGCGTGCGCAAGCCTTTCAGGCTCTCCAGCCACCCTACCGCCGCCGCGCTGAGAATAATCGGCACCACGCGGCCGAGGGCAAAGGCGAGGAGCAAGACGGTGCCGAACAGGGGCGAGCCGATCCCGGCGACGATGCCGAGCAGGATCACGAGGGCGGGCGTGCAGAAGGGGCAGATGGCCACGGAAAACGGCACGCCCAGCGAAAAAGCGCCCCACGCGGTCGCCGCGGGCCTGGCGCGCAGCCGGAGCGTGGGAAGCGGAAGTTTCAGCCAGCCGGGCCACGCGAGGCCCAGCACGATCAAGAGCGGTCCCAGCACCAGTCCCCACTCGCGACCCATGAGCCGCTGCAGGCCGTTTCCGCCGAGCCCCGCGCTCAACCCGAGCAGGGCATGGGTGATCACCATCCCGAGAACGAACATCCCGCCATAGAGAAACGCCCGACCGGGCGCATGAGCCTTGGTGACATACGCCAGCGACACCGGGATCGCCGCAAGCGCCACCGGGTTGAAGCTGAACAGGAACCCAATCACGAAGCCGGCGGCCAGCGAAGCGAGGCTAGCCTGCTCGAGCGTCTGGCGCAGCGACTCAACGTCCATCGCGTTCTCTCCGGGGACCGGCCCCATCCGCACCGGCCATGCGCTCGAGCCGCTCGCGCAACTCCCGCCCGAACCGCTGGGCGCTGGGCAGCACCGGGAAAACCAGCGCCCCGTCGATGGCGATCGCCGGCGGGCTGGTCACGCCCAGCTCCACCGCGTAGTCCATTTCCTCCAGAACGTCCACCTCCCGCCAGCTCACCTTGTCCCGGCCGAAACCCTCGGCGATGGACTTGAGCGTCTCGCGAGCCCGCGCACATTTGTCGCAGCCGGGCGTTGTAAAAACCTCCACCTTAATCATCGCGCTGGGAAGGTCAGGTCTTGCGTGAACGGTTCCGTTGTCCCTCGTTCGCCACGCTGCTTTCAAGCGCATCGAGAATCGGGCATTCGTCCAGCGGCCTGGCTCCACCGTCGCAGATGTCGATCAGGCCGCTGAGCGCCTGGGACATGGCCCTGAGCGCCTTGATCTTGCCCTCTACCTGCAGCTTCTTTTGAATCACAACGCTGCGCACGTCGTTGCAGCAGGCATCGTCGTGGGTCTTCAGCTCCAGCAGCTCGCGAATCTCGGCGAGGGAAAAGCCGCACTGCTGCGCGTGCCTGACAAACCCAAGCCGCCGTACCGCCTCCGGCGTATAAAGGCGATAACCCGCCGGGCTCTTGCGAACCGGCGCGAGCAGCCCTTCCTTTTCGTAGTAGCGGATCGTGTCGATGCCGACCTCGGCCCGGCTCGCCACCTGGCCAATGGTCAGCGTATCGTGCCTGCACAAGGATGACGCGCCCGACACCACCTCCGCATCAGGGCCCGGCTTTCCTGACCTCGACGGGCGTTGCGACCCTGTCGCCTTCTTGCGTGACATGCGCGATGCTCGCTTGCTTTCCGTATTGGTTAGACCTGCGTCATCCTTCAAAGGTCGGCGTACTCCCTGCGCTCGCGCCAGCCGAGTCCCGTCACGGCCCGAGCCGCCCATCAAGCACGGGCTCTGGTCCGAGCTTCCGGCAAGGGCCTCCGCGCGGGTGACCACGATCACGGCACGGCCGGGGGGATGTTCTACTGCGATCGAGAATCACCATGCAGGATTCACCGGCGATGAGCCGGCATGCAATAGCCCGCGTTTCCGCCCGGCCAGATCCCCTCAACGCCCGGGCCGCCATTTCTGGATCCTGCTATTGAGGAAATCCGCCACGAACACCGTTCCATCTTCGGCAACCGCCACCGCGATCGCATGCCGAAACTGTCCCGGGCCACTGCCCCGTTTGCCGAAGGTGGTCAGGAAGGTGCCGTCCGGCGCGAACTTCTGGACCCGGTCGTTGTAGAAGTCGGCGACGAACACGCCGCCGTCCGGCCCGACGGCGATGCCGGTCACGGTGGCGAACCAGCCGTTGAACGGCCCGTGGACGTTCATCGCGAAGGGACCGCCCCACTTGCGCAGGAAACGCCCGTCGGGCGCGAACGCCTGCACCCGGTCCGCGTAGCCGTCGGCGACGAAGAGCGTCCCGTCCGGCGCCAGCGCCACGTCGGTGGGATAGACAAACTCGCCCGCCCAAATTCCCGGCTTTCCGGTCGTTCCCCACTGGCGAATAAACGTGCCGTCGCCTTTGAGACGCTGGATCCGATGATTGTAGAAGTCCGCGACGAAGACGTCGCCGTTGCCGGCCACCGCGACGCCCCCGGGCGCGTTGAACTCGCCCGGCCCGCTTCCTGGCCGGCCGAACGCGCGCTTCGGCGTGCCGTCGAGGGCGAATACCTGGATGCGATCGTTGAAGTACTCGGGCACGTAGAGCTCGCCGTCGCGAACGTAGAGGTTCATGGGGCGACCCAGTTCGCCCGTGCCCTCGCCGGTGCGGCCGAACTGACGCTTGAAATTGCCATCGAAGTCGAACACCTGGATACGCCCGTTGCGGGAATCCGCCACGAACACCTCCCCGCCCGCCACGGCGATGCCCGTCGGATCGTCGAACTGGCCGGGACCGTCGCCTTTTTCGCCCCAGGCTTTGACGAACGCGTAGGCGGGCTCTTTGGCGGACGGGATGAAAGCGAAGCCGCCGAGCGCGGCAAGCGAGGCCAGGACGAGAATCGTCCATCCCGCGTACTTGCCGATTACGGCGAGCGTCATGCGCTCCCCACCGCGAGAGTCAGTAATTGAAGCGGAACCCGGCATGCAGCACGTAGTCCGTCTCCAGCGCCGTCCCGCGGAGATCCTGCACCACCGGAAGCTGCACGCCCGCTCCGAAGATCCAGCGCTTGGTCACGTACTGGAGGCCGGGTGTCAGGAACAGCGTGGTTCCGCCCGAGTCGGGATCGGCCACGCCGCCGGCGCGGTTCTTGCCCCGATGGATCAGGTTGACCTCGATCACCCCGTATACGAACGCCGGCACGCCGGCGGCGAGCGCCCGCGGCCAGAGCCGGTACTGGAGCGAGGCGTCGAATCGTGCCGCATCGCCCGCCTCGAATCCGTTCGCCTCGCCGTTCATCGCGTAGCTCACCTGGCTGTCGATCTGGAAATCCAGCGTCTGGTACGTGGCCACCACGCCCGCGAACGCGTCCCAGGAGCCGGAACCCGGCTGCACATCGGGCGGGAGCCGCCCCAGAGCGTCGCGCTTGTCGTCGCCTCCGGTAGGGGCCTTGACCCCGGCAAACGGGGCGATGCGGACGGTGCGTCCAGGGTCGTCCCGACGAACCACGGTATAGCGGCCGAAGAGGCTGAGATCGCCGAAACCGCTCGCCTCCCGCGTGACCCGCTGTCCGCCGCTGCCGAGCTCGAGCTTGTTGTCCGCGTACGGCAGCACGCCGAAGAGGGCCAGATCGCCGGTCGCGCCGTACCCGAGCGCCGTGACGGCCGCCGTGCCCCGGAAGTCCCGGCCGGCGCCGCTCGGATCGTCCCCCGACCGGCCCACCACGATGAGTTCGCGGAAAACGAAATCGCCTTTGGCGACCGGCAGCGCGGTATTGAAGGTGATCGGGGCGCCAAAGACGTGGCCGCTCGCGATCCCGAGCCCGAGCGCCAGGAGCCCCTTCAACGGCCTTGCCTGGCTATTTCCGCGGTTCACCGCCATTGGATCCTCCAGGAATCTGCTCGAAAGCGCGCAAGGTAAAACCGGCGTCCTTCACCGCCTGCTGGGCGGTGGGCTCGGCGAGGGCCGCGCCGTCCTTCATGGTGACCACCACCTGCCCGCTATCGAGATCCACCTTGACCTTGTCGACCCCGTCGAGGGTGCGCAGCTTCTTCTCGATCCCGTAGGCGCAGAACGGGCACGCCAGCCCGTCCACCTGGAGCCGGTAACTCGGCCCAGCCGCCAGCGCCGTTGAAGCGATCCACAGCAGCCCCAGCGCAAATGCCAGGACGGTCAGCATCTTCCTCATTGCCGTGTTCCTCCTATCCAATCATTCCTTTCACCGCCGGCCGCCCGGCCAGGTGAGGAGCGGCATGTTGATGACGACGCCGGTCCTCTCCACCGCGATTTCGCCGCGGGACGCCGCCTGCTCCACTTCGGCGGCGCTGGTGAGCAGCCGAGCCGAACGCTCATCCTTCCAGCTCACGAGATGGAGCGCTCTCAGGGGGCTGTAGCCGTCGGCGTGGGGCGGACGGTCGAACACGTCGGCCTGGAAGTCGAAAGGTCCGTCGCCGGAAACGCCGTTCTTGAACACGTAAACCTTGGCGAGCATGTTTTGGGGGGCGTCCGCCAGGGACGGCACGACCAGCACCGGGGAGCCCTTCATGCGCGTGAGCAGCGCGGCCACCTGGGGATCGGAGGCTTCGGTGTGGATGAACAGGATCCGCTTGCCTTCCAGGTAGCCGTCCACCGGGGGCACCACCGTGCCGGTATAGAATCGGGCCGCCACGACGAAGCCGGCGACGAGCACGCCGACCAGCGCGGTCACGACGAGATTGCGCGTCATGGTTCGCTCATTCGTTTCCGTAAAACTCAACCCGCCGCGTTCAGCCCGCGCGCTCATGTCGCTTCGTAGCCCCGGGCCAGGATGGCGCGGCGTATGCCCTCCGCTCCGATCGCGTCGGGGCGATACGTCACGATGACTTGTTTCGCTTCGGGATCGCCGGCGACGCGTTCCACGCCGTCCAGCTCGAGCAGGGCTTCCCGGATCGCGACGAGACAGCGCTCGCAATGCATGTTGGCCACGACGAAGCGCGCCTCGGCGCGGCGCGGTAGCCGCCGCCTGGGAAGCAAGCGCCCGGCAAAGGAGTTGGTCAGCACCGCCGTCACGCTGGCCGCCATGGCGATCATCGCCCACACCGGATGCACCCAACCGGTCGTGGCGAGGGGCACGCCGACGCCGTTGAAGGAAAACGCGAGCGCCAGGTTCTGCACCGTCTTGCGGTAGGAAGCCCGGCCGATGTGAAACGCCTCCACGACGGCGGTCAAACGCTCGCCAATCAGCACCACGTCAGCAGACTCGATAGCAATGTCGGTTCCTGCGCCAATGGCGATGCCCACATCGGCCTGCATGAGGGCCGGCGCATCGTTGATGCCGTCGCCCACCATCGCCACCCGGTACCCCTCGCCCTGGAGCCTTCGGATCACCTCGGCTTTTTCCTGGGGCAGCACCTCGGCGTGATACTCGGCGATGCCGAGGGTCTGAGCGACGGCCCGGGCAGTGCGCGCGTGGTCGCCCGTGAGCATCACGGGGTGCAATCCTGCATCCTTTAGGCGCGCGACCGTCTCCCTTGCCTCGGGCTTCACCGGGTCGGCAATCGCGATCAGCCCCGCAAGCTGGCCATCCACCACCACGGAAATAACGGTGTTACCCTCGGCCTGCATCCGCTCGATTTTTTCCCCCGCCAGCGCAAGGTCTGCGCCCTGCTGGATCCCGAACGCGGTGCTGCCGACGGCGACGCGGCGCCCTTCCACCCGCGCCACCACGCCCTGGCCGGGGGTCGCCTGGAACTCGTCTGCCCTTGGTACCGGCAGGTGCCAGGCCGCCGCAGCGTCGCCCACCGCCCGGGCCAGGGGATGCTCGGAGACCTGCTCCGCGGCCGCGGCGAGCCGCAAGGCCGCGGCCTCGCCCCAGCCATTCAGCGCAATCACGTCTGCCACCGCCGGCTTGCCCAGCGTCAGGGTGCCGGTCTTATCGAAGACCACCTTCTTCACGTCTTTCAGCACCTGGAACGCTTCCGCCGAGCGCATGAGGATGCCCCGTTCGGCGGCCATGCCGCCGCCGCGGATCATGGCGAGCGGTGTCGCCATGCCCAGCGCGCAGGGGTAGCCCATGACGAGCACCGCAAGCGCGGCAAAAACTGCTCGCGTCCAGTCGGCTTGCCCGGCCACCGACCACGCCCCCAAAGTCCAGACCGCGATGGCGACGGCGGCAAAGGCGAGCACGGCGGGGACGTAGACCTGAAGGATGCGATCCACCAGCGCGAGCATCCCCGGCTTCAGGGCGCGCGCTTCCTCCACCTGCCGCGCGACCTGGCTAAGGAAGCTTTCCTCTCCCACCTTCGCGACGCGGACAAGAAGCGTGCCGAGCTGATTGACGGATCCGCCGATCACCCCATCGCCGGGCGACTTTTCCACCGGAATCGATTCGCCCGTCACCAGGCTCTCGTCCACGCCGGAGGAGCCCTCGACCACTTCCCCATCGACGGGAATCGACTCGCCGGGCCGCACGCGAACCAGCTCGCCCGGTTTCACTTCCGCCAGCGCAACCTCTTGCTCCCGTCCGTTGCGCACCACCCGCGCCGTGGGGGGAACCAGGGAAAGGAGCTTGCGCACCGCCTGGGAGGCGCGGGTGCGCACGAGCGCCGAGACGTACCCGGACAGGAGATGGTAGGTGGTGACGAAGACCGCCACGCCGAAGAAATCGGGCGCGGGAAACGCGGGGTCCACGTAGCCCAGGAACCCGCCGAAGAGGCCGGCGAAGGCGCCGAACTCCATGAGCACGTGCTGGTTCAGAATCCCTCGGCGCAGGCTCGCCCAGGCCATCTCCAGGACGCGCCATCCCGGGCCGAACACGGTCGAGAGCGCAAGGAAGGGCATCAGCCAATACAGCGACGCCATTCCCTCGGGCGGCAAGAGCTCCAGCCACATGAGCCCCATGGCGGCGAAGGACACAAGTGCAAAGCCCGTCGCCACCAACAAGTCATCGCGCCGCTGCCGCAGCTCGGCCTCCTCCTCCTCGAAGGCCCGGAGCCGGTCGGCGCTGCGCACGGTGTAGCCGAGCTCAACCAGGGTTTGCCGGAGCGCATCGGGCGTGACTTGGCGCGGATCAAACTCGATCAACGCTTCTTCATGCGCCAAGTTCACGTTCACGCTGCGCACGCCCGGGGTACGCCCGAGGGCCTTGCCGATGCTGGCCACGCAGAAGGAGCACGCCATGCCGCCGACGCGAAGCTGAAGCTTCGCCGCCGGACGCGGGGCGGCGGATCCCTCCGCCGCTCCGCGGCCTGTTGTAATGGTCGCTTCATGCCCATCGTTCATGGTCGTGGCGCGCTCATAACGGACACGGAGGACGGCGGACCGGCCGCCCGAAGTGCCCAATCACGGGATTGCGAAAGCATTTTTGAAGGCTAAACCCTGGAGTCCACTCCAGAGTCAAGGGAATCGCGCCGAAGGGCGGCGGGCGAAGGGCGGACGCGCTCCGGTCTCCGGGATGCGCCAGGCCCGGGTTTCGTCGGTGAGCTGGCGCAGCCAGCTCATGGTGGGCGTGGCCCCGGTTCCGCTGGGATAACAGCGGCCAGCCCGCGCACCGGGCGCTTCTCGCTTTCCGTCGGAAGCCCGCTGCCTCAGACTATACAGCGCCGCAACCGCCCGGAAGGAACCGCCATGGCCTTCGTACAATCTCCGCCCGTCCTCGGCCACCCGTTCGATGACGACTGGATGCTGCGCTCCCACCTGGCCCGGGTGCTGCCGCCGGAGGTGCAGGCGGAAGTGATTCCCGGCCTGCGGGCCCTGGGGGAGATCTGCGGAGCAGAGCTTTACCCGCTCCAACTCGCCGACCGGGTGAACGAGCCGGTGCTGATCCAGTGGGACGCCTGGGGCAACCGCGTCGACCAGATCGAGCTGACCCGCGTGTGGCAGGCGGCCGAGCGGCTGGCGGCCCAGTACGGGGTGGTGGCCACCGCCTACGAGGCCCGGCACGGGGCCTTCTCTCGGGTGCACCAGTTCGCCCTGGCCTACCTCTTCGCCCCCGCCACCGACATGTACGCCTGTCCCCTGGCCATGACCGACGGGGCGGCCCGCACCCTCCTGGAGCTCGACAACCGAGACCTCATCGAGCGGGCGGTGCCGCGCCTCACCAGCCGGGACCCGGCCCGGTTCTGGACCTCCGGCCAGTGGATGACCGAGCTCACGGGCGGCTCCGACGTGGGCCGCTCGGAGACGGCGGCGCGCCGAGACGCGGACGGCACCTGGCGGCTCTACGGGCGCAAGTGGTTCACCTCGGCCGTCACCGCCCCAATGGCCCTTGTCCTGGCCCGTCCCGAAGGCAATCCCCCGGGCGGGCGCGGCCTCGCCCTGTTCTACGTCGAAACCCGGGACGCGGAAGGACGACCGAACCGCCTCCAGGTGAACCGCCTCAAGGACAAGTTGGGAACCCGCAAGCTCCCCACCGCCGAGCTGACCCTGGACGGCACGCCAGCGGTGCCGGTGGCGGGCCTGGTGGAGGGCGTGCGTAACATCGCCCCCATGCTCAACGTCACCCGGCTGTGGAACAGCGTGAGCGCGGTGGCCTACATGCGCCGGGGCTTGGCCCTGACCCGGGACTACGCCCGCAAGCGAGTGGCCTTCGGCGCGCCTCTCTGCGATCTGCCCCTGCACGAGGACACCCTGCTCCACCTGGAGGCGGAGTTCGCCGCCGCCTTCCAGTTGGCCTTTTACCTGGTGGAGCTCAGGGGCCGGCAGGAGGCGGGAGAGATCGGCGAAGCGGACGCTTGGCTCCTGCGGCTACTCACGCCCATCGCCAAGCTTCTCACCGCCAAGCAGGCCATCGCCGTGGCGAGCGAGGTGCTGGAGTGCTTCGGTGGCGCGGGCTACGTGGAGGACACGGGGCTGCCGGTGCTTTTGCGGGACTGCCAGGTGCTTTCCATCTGGGAGGGAACCACCAACGTGCTTTCCCTCGACGCCCTACGGGCGTTGAAGGCGGCGGGGGGTCTTGCCCCCGTGGAGGACCTGCTGGCCCGACTGCGCCCTGGTGTCCAGGAGGCGGCCCTCCAGCGAGCCCTCGCCTCGGCCGAGGCGGCCCTGGGCCACGCCCGGCAGTGGTTCGCCCGGGCCGAGCAGAAAGGCCCGCCGGCCCTGGAGGCCGGGGCCCGGCGCCTCGCCACGACCTTGGGGCGGGCCATTGGGGCCGCCCTTCTCGCCCGCCACGCCCAGTGGTCCCTGGACCAGGAGGGCGACGGCCGGTGCCGGGAGGCGGCCCGGCGCTTTGCCGCCGCCGGGATCGACCAGATCCTGGATTTTTGACCCTTTCTCAACCGCTTGACCCACCTTCGGGACGCCGGGGGTTCCCGTTCAGGCCCGGTTCAGCCACGCCGCCCCATTCTTTCCCCTGGCGCGAGCGCAACCTGCCCGGTTCAAACCTGTTCAGCGGCGGTTCAGGAACCGGGGCGTAGGATGCAAGCGTAGAAAACTGGAAAAAGACTGGTAAAGGAGGCTTGAAATGAAAGGGATTCGCAAGCTCGCCCTGCTGGGATCCGCCCTGGCGCTGGTGGCCGGCCTGGGTGCTCCGGCGGTGGCTCAAGCCGACGGCGGAGACTGGCACCCCAAGCACCACTGGAAGCACGACCATTGGAAGAAGCGCCATCACTGGAAGCACCACGACTGGGTGCCTCCCGGGCACCGGTACTACCACTATCACTACTACGATTACGGGCCGCCGAGGATCATCTACCGGCCGTACTACAAGGAGTACCACCATTATTACTATCCGCGGCACTACGACCGCTACGGCAGTGATTTCACCATCATCTGGCGCGGCAGTTTCTGAGCCACCCAGCGCGTGAAAAGAAAGGAGGTTGCCATGTGGAAGAAAAAGATCGCTTTGGCCACGATGCTAACCCTGGCCACCGCCCCGGCCTGGTCCTACGAGGCCTACGAGGACTTCGATTACGCCAAGGTGAAAAGCGTCACCCCCCGCTATGAACGGATAAACGTCCCGCGGGAAGAATGCTGGACCGAGCGCGTTCCCGGCGGCTACCGGGAAACCCGCGGGCCCGACAACTACCTCGGTCCCATCATCGGCGGCATCGCGGGCGGCCTCCTGGGCTCCACCGTGGGCAAGGGCAGCGGAAAGCATGTGGCCATCGGCGCCGGCGCGGTGGCCGGCACCATCGTGGGCGCGGAGCTCTCCCGGAACGAGGCCTACGCCTACGAGCCGCCCCACGACGTGCAGCGTTGCCGGGTGGTGGACCGGTGGGAGAAGCGCATCGCGGGCTACGAAGTGACCTACCAGTACGCGGGCCGCACCTACACCACGGTGCTGCCCTATGATCCGGGCCCCCGCCTGCGGGTGCGGGTGTCCGTGGAGCCCGCCGAGTGAAGCCCCAGGCGGCCCGTGGCGGGAGGAAGCCGGCAGGGCCGCCTTTCTGTTAAAGTTCGTTTGAACCGCCGGGAGTTGTCCTCGTGACGCGGAAAAAAGGGTTGTCGGCCTCCGCCTGGCTCGCCGCCGGGCTCGGAATCGCCCTGGCGGCGACCGCCGCCTGGGCCGACCACGACCGTTTCGACCCCCGCGATGACCGGTCGGAGCGCTACTACCGGCGCTACGAGTCCCGCGAGGTCCCGCCCGGGGACTTCTACCGGGTGGACAGGCGGGACCGGGGCTCCCGTTCCCCCCGGGACGAGGCGGCGGAGCGGGCCCGTCGGGAGACCGGCGGCCGGGTGCTCTCCATCGAGGAGCGTTCCCGCCGAGACGACCGGGAGGGCTACCGGGTGCGCATCCTCACCCCGGAGGGGGAGGTCCGCTACTACGACGTGGGCCCGGGCAACGGGCGGGGGAAACGCTGAGCCGTCCCGATGAAGGGACCGGCTCCCCTGCTTTTCCGTCTCGCAAGGCCGCAAACCTGTCTCAAGTGCGCCTCCTGGTCATCGAAGACGAAGCCGACCTGCGCCGCCAGGTGACCGAGCGCCTCGCCCGGGAGGGCTACCAGGTGGACGGCACCGGCGACGGCGCGGAAGGCCTTTACCTCGCCAGCGAATACCCCTACGACGCGGCCATCGTGGATCTGGGGCTGCCGGGCATCCCGGGGCTGGAGATCATCCGACGGCTGCGCTCGGGGGGGCGGCTGCTGCCCATCCTGGTGCTCACCGCCCGGGGCCGCTGGCAAGACAAGGTGGAAGGGCTGGAGGCCGGGGCCGACGACTATCTCACCAAGCCCTTTCAGATGGAGGAGCTGCTGGCGCGGGTCAAGGCCCTGATCCGCCGCGCCGCCGGCACCGCCTCCCAGACCGTGGAATGCGGCCCCCTCCGGGTCGATCTGGCCGCCCAGAAGGTGAGCGTGAACGGTGTGGACGTGGACCTCACGCCCTACGAGTACCGGCTCCTGGAATACCTGGTGACCCACCGCAACAAGGTGATCTCCAAGGCGGAGCTTTCCGACGTCCTCTATCCCCACGACGAGGACCGGGACAGCAACGTGCTGGAGGTGCTGGTGGGGCGGCTGCGGCGCAAGCTGGACCCGGAAGGGGCGCTCTCCCCCATAGAGACCCTGCGGGGCCGGGGCTACCGCTTCGTCCTGGAAAGCGACGCCTCATGATGTCCCTGCACCGGCGCGTGGCGCTGTCCGCCGCGCTGGTGCTCGCGGCGTTCGTCACCCTCACCAGCGTCGCCCTGGAGCAGGCGTTCCGGGAAAGCGCCGAATCGGCGCGCCGGGAACGCCTCCTCGCCCAGATTTACCTCCTCCTCGGAGCGGCCGAGGAAGACGCGGAGGGCCGGCTCATCCTGCCCGAACCGCTGCCCGAGCCGCGGCTGAGCCTCCCCGGTTCCGGGCTCTACGCCCAGGTGGCCGACGCCGGCGGCGCAGTGCTGTGGCGTTCCCCTTCCGCCCTCGGGCTCGACGTTCCCTTCGCAAGCGGCCTTCCCCCCGGCGCGCGGCGCTTCGAGCGGCGCACGGACGCCGCCGGGGAGGACTACGTCGTCCAGAGCCTGGGGGTGCGCTGGGCCATCGGCGCCAATCCCCGGGATCTCACCTTCAGCGTCGCCGAGGACCTGACCGAGTATCTGCAGCAGATCCGTCGCTACCGCACCGCCCTGGGGGGGTGGCTCGCCGCCCTCTCCGTGCTGCTCCTCGCGGTGCTGTGGCTGGTGCTGCGCTGGGGACTGAAACCCCTGCGGCGCGTGGCCGCCGAAGTGGCCGCGGTCCAGGCCGGACGCCAGGAGCATCTCAGGGGAGAATATCCGGAGGAGCTCAAGCTCCTCACCGAAAACATCAACGCCCTCCTCACCCACGAGCGGGCCCAGCAGAAGAAGCTCAAGAACGCGCTTGCGGATCTGGCCCACAGCCTGAAGACCCCCCTGGCGGTGCTCCGGAGCATGAGCGATCCGGACGGGTCCGCCCCTCCTTCCCCGGCGGCGCTGGGCGAGCAGCTCGACCGCATGGGGCGTCTGGTGGAGTACCACCTCCAGCGCGCCGCGGCGGGACGGGCCGCCACCTTCAGCGGCCCGGTGGCGGTGCGGCCGATGGCCGAGCGCCTGATCGCCACCCTGGCCAAGGTCCACCGGGACAAGCCCGTGGGCACCACCGTGGCGGTGGAGGCCCAGGAGGTGTTCCGGGGCGCCGAGGACGACCTGATGGAGGTGCTCGGGAACCTCCTGGACAACGCCTACAAGTGGTGCCGCTCCCAGGTGCGGGTCGCCGCCGCGAGGAGCGAGGAGGGGCTTTCCCTCACAGTAGAGGACGACGGTCCCGGGATCGAGCCGGGGGAGGCCCAGCGGCTCCTCGAGCGAGGCGTGCGGGCCGACGAGACGGTGCCTGGCCACGGCATCGGTCTCGCCGTGGTGCGGGACGTGGCCAGCGCCTACGACGGCGCCGTCGCCATCGACCGCTCGCCCCTAGGCGGCGCGCGGGTCACCGTGCGCTTCCGCGACTGAACAGGAAGAACCGCCGCGACCATCTGGCGCGCTCCGCGGCCGGTGCTCTAAACTGTCCCGGTCGCTGCCGCCGAGGGGGACGCATGCTCTTCGAAAAAAAGATCGAAGGATTCCTGGAAGGCCTGAAAGAGAAAGGCGCCCTTCCGCTACGGGTGGAGCTGTGGAACGGCCGCGCGGTCGAGCTTTCGCCCCATGCCACGGTGTTGCTGCGCCTGAACGCCCCGGCGGCGGCCCGCTACTTCCTGCGCCCGACCCTCGCCAAGCTGGGGGAGGCCTATGTGGAAGGCCACGTGGACGTGGAAGGGCCCTTGAGGGACGTGATCGGCGCCGCCACGCGCCTCGCCGCCTACGCGGGCGCCGGCCAGGGCCGCTTGCCCGTGTGGCGCTGGGCCCATTCCCGGCGCACGGACCGGAAGGCGATCCAGTACCACTACGACGTCTCCAACGACTTCTACGCCCTGTGGCTGGACCGCCACATGGTCTACTCCTGCGCCTACTTCAAGACGGGAGACGAGGACATCCACACCGCCCAGGAGCAGAAGCTGGATCACATCTGCCGCAAGCTCATGCTGCGGCCCGGCGAGAAATTCCTCGACATCGGCTGCGGCTGGGGCGGGCTGATCCGCTGGGCCGCCAGGCACTACGGGGTCGATGCCATCGGCATCACCCTGTCGCGGTACCAGTACGAGTACGCCGCAAAGCGCATCGAGGAGGAGGGTCTCTCCGGCCGCTGCCGCGTTCTGCTGCAGGACTACCGGGACGTGCCGGGGGAGGCGGCGTTCGACAAGATCGCCAGCGTGGGCATGTTCGAGCACGTGGGGCTGAAGAATCTGCCCCGCTACTTCGGCGTCATCCAGCGGCTGCTCAAGCCCGGCGGCATTGCGCTCAACCACGGCATCACCGCCGGCGATCCCGACAGCCGCTGGTCCCCCTTAGGCGGAGGCGAGTTCATCGAGAAATACGTCTTCCCCCACGGGGAACTCCCCCACCTGTCGCTGGCGATCCGGGAGATGTCCGCCCAGCGGCTGGAAGTGGCCGACGTGGAAACCCTGCGGCTGCACTACGCCAAGACCCTCTGGCACTGGGCGGAGCGGCTGGAGCAGAACCGGGCCCGGGCGGCGGCCATCGCGGGCGAGAGGCGGCTGCGCATCTGGCGCGTGTATCTCGCCGGCTGCGCCCACGCCTTCGAGCAGGGCTGGGTGACGATCCAGCAGGTCCTCGCCTTCAAGCCCGCCCGGGCGGGCGAGAGCCCTCTGCCGTGGACCCGCGCCTATATGTACGCCCCGGCCCGGGACGCCGAAGCGGCGCAGCCGAGCGAAGCCATGCGCCTCGCCTGATCATGGCGCCCGCCGGGCACGGTTTTTCGACCAGGCAACGCCAGGCTAGGAGCGGCAGAACTCGGCGATGCCGAGGGGTAGGTTCGGGAGCCGCAGGAGCCCGGTAATGCCGAACGCCACGATCGCCGCACCCGCCCCGTAGCGCACCCAGGGACGCTGCAGAAAACCCTTCAGGCTCCCGGCGAACCAGCCCATGGCCATCAGGTTCGGAAGCGTACCCGCCCCGAAGGCCAGCATGATGAGGGCGCCGGTGACCGGGCTCGCCGAGAGGAGTGCGGTGAAGAGCACGCTGTAGACTAGCCCGCAGGGCAGCCACCCCCACACCGTGCCGGCGGCAAACGCCCGCGGCAGGCTGTCGATGGGCAGCATCCGGGCCGTCCACGGCTGGAGCCGGCGCCAAAGCAGGCCGCCGGCGCGCTCCAGGTGGGCCACGCCGCGCCACAGACCCGCCATATAGAGCCCCAGGGCGATCAGCATCAGGTTCGCGCTAGCATACAGGCCCTGCTGCACGGGAATCAGCCCTTCGGCCAGGAGCCCCGCGGAGCCGGCTGCGCCCGCCACCGCCCCCGCCACCCCGTAGCTGGCGATGCGCCCCACGTTGTAGGCCGCCTGCAGCCCCGCCCGGCGCCCCACTCCCGCTTCGCCCGCGCTGAGGGAAAGGACGCCCACGATGCCGCCGCACATGCCCACGCAGTGGGTGCCGCCAAGCAGCCCCACCAGGAACACCGAAAGAAACTCCGAGGTCATTGTTTAGGATCTTGAACCACAGAGGCGCAGAGAGCGCAAATAAAAACCAATCCTGCAATAAAGATTTCCTTCTTTCGCGCCTTTTGCGCCCTTCGCGTCGAAAACTTCCTTCTCTTCTTTCTCTATGCCTCTGTGGCGAATAGATTCTCATATCACTTTCGAATAACGGGTGCGCTGGAGGTCGGACTGGAGGTACTTGTCGAACACCATGCACACGTGGCGCACCAGCAGCCGGCCCCGGGGGGTAACGCCGATCCAGTCGTCCTCCAGGGTCACCAGGCCCCAGCGCTCCAGCTCCCTCAGCGCTTCCAGCTCCCGCTGGAAGTAGCGGCGGAAATCGATGAGATAGCCGCTTTCGATGGGCTCGAAGGAAAGCTCGAAATGGCAGATGAGGGCCTGGATCACCGCCCGCCGCAGGAGATCGTCGGCGGAAAGCTCCAGCCCACGCATGATGGGCAGCCGCCCGTCGTCCAGGGCTTCGTAATACTCCTGCAGCGCGCGATGGTTCTGGGCGTAGGTGGGCCCGATCATGCCGATGGCCGAGACCCCCAGCCCCACCAGATCGCACCCTGCGTGGGTGGAGTAGCCCTGGAAGTTGCGGTGCAGGCGGCCCTGGTGCTGAGCCACCGCCAGCTCGTCGTCCGGCTTGGCGAAATGGTCCATGCCGATGTAGAGGTATCCCGCGGCGGTCAAGCGCTCGATGGCGAGCTTGAAGATTTCCAGCTTCTCGTCGGGGCTGGGCAGCTCGGCCGGATCGATCTGCCGCTGGGTTTTGAAGACATGGGGCAGGTGGGCGTAGTTATAGAGGGCGATGCGGTCCGGGTTCGCCGCGATCACCCGCTCCAGCGTGTGAGCGAAGCCCGCCACCGTCTGCTTCGGCAGCCCGTAGATCAGGTCCAGGCTCACCGAGCGGAATCCGTGGGCCCGGGCAGCCTCGATCACGGCCACCGTCTGGGCCTCGCTCTGGATGCGGTTCACCGCCCGCTGCACCTGGGGGTCCAGGTCCTGGACGCCGAGGCTCACGCGGTTGAAGCCGAGCTCCGCCAGAACCCGCACCGTATGCGGGCCCACCTTGCGCGGGTCGATCTCGATGGAATATTCCCCCTGGGGCGACAGGGCAAAGCGGGAGCGGATGTCCTGCATCAAGCCGCCGAGCTGCTCGTCCGAGAGATAGGTGGGCGTGCCGCCGCCGAAATGGAGCTGATGCACCTCGTTGTCCCCGGCAAACAGGGCCGCCTGCAGGTCCAGCTCCTTGCGCAGGTACCCGAGATAGCTGACGGCACGGCGGCGGTTCCGAGTGATGATCTTGTTGCACGCGCAATAGAAACAGACCGTGTCGCAGAACGGGATGTGCACGTAGAGGGAAAGGGGCCGGCGGATGCCGCCGATGTTGCGCTTCGCGGCCCAGGCCCGATACGCGGCCTCATCGTAGGCTTCGACAAAGCGGTCGGCGGTCGGGTACGAAGTGTACCGGGGGCCGCTCACGTCGAAGCGGCGGATCAGCTCGGCATCGAAGGCCGGCAGGGGCGGCGCGCTTTGGAAAACTGCCTGGTGTTCGGATCGGTGCATCGCGGCGATGTGCAAGACGGTTCCCATAGGCCCCCTACTATGCCACCGGCAGCCGAAGAGCCTTTGATCTAGATCAACGGGATGCGGTGCATTAGAATTCGTTTATCTTCGTTCCAGGACCCCGCCCGGGATCGCCCTGCAGCACCCGCCTATGGCCGCCCCGCCCCCCGTCAAGGGCATCAGCCTCACGGCGCTGCGCACCGCGTGCAGCGCCTGCAACCTCCAGGAGCTTTGCCTGCCCATCGGGCTCACCCGGGAGGAGGTGGAGCGCCTGGACGCGGTGGTGTACCGACGCCGCCGCGTGAAGCGGGGCGAGCACCTCTACCGGGCAGGGGAGGGTTTCGACGCCCTCTTCGCCGTGCGTTCCGGTTTCTTCAAGACCTACCTGCTGTCCGAGGACGGGCGCGAGCAGGTGACCGGCTTTCACATGATGGGGGAGGTGATGGGGCTGGACGCCATCAGCTCGGACCGGCATCCCTGCAGCGCCGTCGCGCTGGAGGACAGCGAGACCTGCGAGGTCCCCTTCTCCGAGCTGGAGACCTTGTCGCGGGAAATGCCGTCGCTGCAGCGCCATCTGCACAAGATGATGAGCCGGGAGATCGTTCGCGACCAGGGGGTCATGCTGCTCCTGGGCAGCATGAAGGCGGAGGAGCGCCTGGCCGCCTTCCTGGTGAACCTCTCCCAGCGCTTCCAGGCCCGCGGCTACTCGCCTTCCGCATTCAACCTGCGCATGACCCGGGAGGAGATCGGCAGCTACCTGGGCCTGAAGCTGGAGACCGTGAGCCGCCTCTTTTCCAAGTTCCAGCAGGAGCGCCTCATCCGGGTGCACAACAAGGCGATCCAGATCCTCGACCCCGCGGGGCTCAACGCCTTCATCGGGCCCTGCGTGCTGCGCTAGGCGCTTTTGAGGTTTAACCTGCGTGGTAAATCATCCATCACAGCGCGGCACCCCCGGCTCCTCCCGCTTGGGGCAACCCGGCGGCCGCTCCGCGGGCGCGAGCGGGCAGCGGTTGATTTCGGCGGAGGTGCGCTGGAAGAAGCAGGTGAGGGCGCTGGAGGCGGCGGCGAAGGCCCAGAAGAGGAAGAAGCCGATGGTGTAGACCATCAGGCGGTTTTCCCCCAGCGTCTGGCCGCCCGGCAGCAGGGTGTCGCTGAAGGGCAGCTCCATGGGGTCGAACAGGCTGAAGAAAATCGCCTCCCCGATCCCGCCCACGATGAACGATGGCCACAGGATCCAGATCAATCGCCGCCCGAAGCTGCCTAGCTCCTGGGTTTCCGCTGCCTGCGGCAGGCTCGGGCAGCTCATGGCTTGGGACCTCGGGACTTTCGGGCGAGCCATACCAGCAGGAAAATCCCCATGGCGATGATGAAGCCGATGGTGAACAGGCTCAAGCGGCCGAAATCTGAGTTGAGCAGCAGTTCCAATGCCGGAGACATGTCGTTCTCGCTCCTTCGATCAGGATGAAGCGGGCGGCGGCACGAGCCGCACCGCCGGTTGCTCGGGATACCAGAGGGAACCCGTGAGCCGCCAGGTGCCGCCGTCGTCCTCGAGGCTCAACACCCAGCGCCCGGGAGCCGGGGGCGAGAGCGCGCCGCGGAACTCGCCCTTGCCCGCGGGGGCGAGCCGCAGCGTCTGGTCGAAGCCCGCCCGGGTCGGATGGATCACCTTGAGCACCAGCGCCGCCGGCGGCCCGCCGTCTTTCACCGCGAGCTCGACCGCCACGCTGCGTCCGCCCTCCTCCAGCCGCACTTGCGCGGTCACGCCCCGGCGAAGGGCGGCCCGCTCCCGGTCCAGCACCTGGTGGATGGCGAGCCCCTGCTGGTAGTAGTCCTCCACCACCAGGCCGTCGTCGCTCTTCACCGCGATCCATAGGGTCACGAAGCCGGCCGCGACCACCGCCGCGGGTCCGGCGAACAGCCCCCACACCCAGGGCTCCCGGTACCAGGGGCGCGCCCCCGGCCACCGCTCCCGCCCCTCAGCGGGCGATGAAGCTGGATTTCTCATCGGTCCTCACCCGCTCGTCGTCCACCGCCTGCACGCGAAACACCACCGGGTTCGCGCCCTTCTGCACCGCCGTCCGCTCGGCCAGCAGCCGCACCGACAGCGTGCGGGACGAGGCCCCTTCCACCTGGATCGGCTGGGGTTCCCCTTTCAGCTCGAGCCCGTCGATGCCGCTGGCGGTGACGGTGTACCGCCGCGGCCGCTCGGTAGTATTGAAGATCTGCAGCCGATACACGTTCTCCAGCCGCCCGTCCTCCGCCTCCCGCACCAGGGTCGCCCGGTCGCGGATCACGTTGACCTTGAGCGGCACCCGGAAATAGAGGGTGGCCGCCACCGCCGCCACCAGGGCGAGGAGGATGGCCGAGTAGATCAGCACCCGGGGCCGCGGCAGGTGTTTCACGATGTCCCGGTCCGAATATTTTCCCTCGATGGCGTTTTCGGTGGAGAAACGGATGAGCCCCCGGGGGTAGCCCATCTTGTCCATCACCTGGTTGCAGCCGTCGATGCACGCGCCACAGCTTATGCACTCGTACTGAAGGCCGTTGCGGATGTCGATGCCCGTGGGGCAGGCCTGCACGCAGATGCCGCAATCCACGCAGTCGCCGAGCCCCAGGGCCTTCCGGTCGGCGGAGCGGGAGCGCGCCCCCCGGGGCTCGCCCCGGTTGTAGTCGTAGGTGACGATCAGCGTGTCCGGGTCGAACATCACGCTCTGAAAGCGGGCGTAGGGGCACATGTACTTGCACACCTGCTCCCGCATCCAGCCGGCGTTGCCGTAGGTGGCGAAGCCGTAGAACAGCACCCAGAAGGTCTCCCACGGCCCCGGGGAGAATCGTGCGAGCTCCCCGAGCAGCTCCCGGATCGGGGTGAAGTAGCCCACGAAGGTGATGCCGGTCCAGAGGGAGAAGGCGATCCACAGGCCGTGCTTGGCAGCCTTGACGCGCAGCTTGCGCCAGCTCGTGGGCGCCTGGTCCAGCTTCATGCGCTTCATCCGGTCGCCCTCGACCCACTGCTCGATCCACAGGAAGATTTCCGTGTACACCGTCTGGGGGCAGGCGAAGCCGCACCACAGGCGGCCGGCGACGGCGGTGAACAGGAACAGCGCCAGGGCCGAGATCACCAGAAGCGCCGTGAGCAGGATGAAGTCCTGGGGCCAAAAGACGATGCCGAAGATGTAGAACTTGCGGTGGGCGAGATCGAACAGCACCGCCTGCCGGTCGTTCCAGGTGAGCCAGGGCAGCCCGTAGAACACGAGCTGGGTGAGCGCCACCAAGGCGATGCGCCAGTTGGCGAGGACGCCCGAGACCGCCCGCGGGTAGATCTTCTTGCGGACCTCGTACAGGGCGACTTCGAGGCTGTCGTCCGTCCCCGAAGCGTTTACCTTTTGAACCGGCCGATCCAACTGTCCAATCCCTTTCACGGGCGACGAGCCGCCCCGCCTCAATGCCACGAGGGGAGGCGGCGGCCTGGGTGTCGCCGCCTCCCCTCCCTCATGTTCCCTTTTTCCCGCCGGGGGCGTCCCCCGCCCCTGCTCCCTGGAAACGGCCTGCACGTCCGGCTTCTATTTGGTCTGCCGAGACAACCCGTACACGTAGGCCGAGAGCAGGTGGATCTTGGCCGGCGAGAGCCGCTCGCCCCAGGCCGGCATGACCCCGGTGCGCCCCTTGGTGATGGTCTCGAGGATGACGGCTTCGCTTCCGCCGTAGAGCCACACGTTGTCGGTCAAGTTGGGCGCGCCGAGCTGGGGGTTGCCCTGGGCGTCGGCGCCGTGGCAGGCGGCGCACACCACGAACTTCTCCTTGCCCTGCTCGGCCAGTTTCGCGTCGTGGGGCCGGCCGGAGAGGGAGAGCACATAATGGGCCACCGCCTTGGCCCCTTCGGGGCCGCCCACGGCGTCGATCATGGGCGGCATCACGCCCTGCCGGCCGTTGGCGATGGACGCCTTGATCGTCTCCGGATCGCCCCCGTAGAGCCAGTCCCCGTCGGCCAGGTTAGGAAAGCCCACGGAGCCGCGAGCGTCGGAGCCGTGGCATTGGGCGCAGTAGGTGAGGAACAGCCGCTGGCCCATCTCCCGCGCCTGGGGATCGGCCGCCACGGCCTGCAGGTCCTGCTGCAAGAACTTGTTGAAGATGGGCCCGTAGGTCTCCTCCGCCTTGGCCATTTCCCGCTCGAACCGGTCCTTGGAGCTCCACCCCAAAACGCCCTGGAACGTGCCGAGCCCCGGGTAGAGCACCAGGTATATCAGGGCGAACACGATGGTGATGTAGAAGAGATTGCTCCACCACTTAGGCAGGGGATTGTTCCACTCCGCCAGGTCCTCGTCCCACACGTGGCCCGTGGTGCCCACCGCCTCCCCCTTCTTGACCTTGGCCTTGGACAGGAACCACAGGAACACGGCGCAGCCGACGATGCTCGCCAGCGTCAGGACGGCCACGTACCAGCCCCAGAAGGGGCTCACGAAATCGCTCATTGCTTTTTCCTCCCGCGACGCGCTTGTTCCTTCTCGTTGCAGATGCGCTCCCGCTCCTCGCCGTCGAAGGGGGCGAGGGCGGCCTCTTCGAACCGCCGTTGGGCGCGCCCGCTCCAGGCCCAGGCGACGATCCCCACGAAACAGACGAAGGCGAGCACGGTCGCCAGGATCCTTAGGTCGTTCACATCCATGGCCTCACCTTGCGCTCCTCAACGCCGTGCCCAGCCCCTGGAGGTAAGCGATGATGGCGTCCATCTCGGTCTTGCCCTCCACTTCCTTGGGGGCGTTGGCGATCTCCTCGTCGCTGTAAGGCACGCCGATCCGCTGCAGCGCCTTCATGTGCTTCGCCACCTGGGAGCCGTCCACCTTGGCCTGGGCGAGCCAGGGATACGCCGGCATGTTGGACTCGGGCACCACGTCCCGCGGGTTCATGAAGTGGACCCGGTGCCACTCGTCGGAGTAGCGCCCGCCCACCCGGGCGAGGTCCGGGCCGGTGCGCTTCGACCCCCACAGGAACGGGTGGTCGTACACCGACTCGCCCGCCACCGAGTAGTGGCCGTAGCGCTCCACTTCCGCCCGGAACGGCCGCACCATCTGGGAGTGGCAGTTGAAGCAGCCCTCCCGCTGGTAGATGTCGCGGCCCGCGAGCTCGAGCGCGGTGAAGGGCTTGAGCCCGGGCACCGGTTCGGTGGTGGAGCGCTGGAAAAAGAGCGGTACGATCTCCACCAGCCCGCCCACCGCCACCACCAGGACGATGAGCACGATCATGAGGGCTAGGTTCTTCTCGATCCGTTCGTGCATCGAGCTCATGGCGCCCTCCTCAATGGGCCGCGGCCGGCACCGGCGCCGGCACGTTGTCCACGGCCTTGGCGCCGGCCATGGTCTTCCACACGTTGTAGGCCATGATCAGCATGCCGGCGAGGAACAGGATGCCGCCCAGCAAGCGGATCGAGTAGAAGGGATACATGGCTTTCACGCTTTCCGCGAAGCTGTAAGTGAGCGTGCCGTCGTCGTTCACCGCCCGCCACATGAGCCCCTGGGTGACCCCGGCGATCCACATGGAGGCGATGTAGAGCACCACGCCGATGGTGGACACCCAGAAATGCACCGTGATCAGGCCGACCGAATGCATCTCGCTGCGGCCCACCATGCGCGGGATCAGGTAGTAGAGGGAACCGATGGAGATCATGGCCACCCACCCGAGCGCGCCCGAGTGCACGTGGCCGATGGTCCAATCGGTGTAGTGGGATAGGGCGTTCACCGTCTTCACCGACATCATGGGCCCCTCGAAGGTGGACATGCCGTAGAACGAGACGGAGGTGACCAGGAACTTGAGGATCGGGTCGGTGCGCAGCTTGTCCCACGCCCCCGACAGGGTCATGATGCCGTTGATCATGCCGCCCCAGGAGGGCGCCAGCAGGATCAGGGAGAAGAGCATCCCCAGCGACTGGGTCCAGTCGGGCAGCGCCGTGTAGTGCAGGTGGTGGGGGCCCGCCCACATGTAGGTGAAGATCAGGGCCCAGAAGTGCACCACCGACAACCGGTACGAGTACACCGGCCGCCCCGCCTGCTTCGGAATGAAGTAGTACATCATCCCGAGGAAGCCGGCGGTCAGGAAGAAGCCTACCGCGTTGTGCCCGTACCACCATTGCACCATGGCGTCCTGGGCGCCGCTGAAGACGGAATAGGACTTCCACAGGGTGGCCGGGATCTCCAGGCTGTTCACCACGTGCAGCAGGGCGATGGTGAGGATGAAGGCGCCGAAGAACCAGTTGGCCACGTAGATGTGGGGGGTTTTGCGCCTGTAGATGGTGCCGAAGAACACGATGGCGTAGGCCACCCACACCAGGGTGATGAGGAGGTCGATGGGCCATTCCAGCTCGGCGTATTCCTTGGAGGTGGTGTAGCCCAGCGGCAAGGTGATGGCGGCAGCCACGATCACCGCCTGCCAGCCCCAGAAGGTGAACGCCGCCAGGCCATCGGAAAAGAGCCGGGTGTGGCAGGTGCGCTGCACCACGTAATAGGACGTGGCGAAGAGGGCGGAACCGCCGAAGGCGAAGATCACCGCGTTGGTATGCAGCGGCCGCAGCCGCCCGTAAGAGAGCCACGGGATGCCGTAGGTCAAATCCGGCCAGATCAACTGGGCGGCGATAATCACCCCCACCAGCATGCCCACGATGCCCCACACCAGGGTCATGACGGCGAACTGGCGGACCACCTTGTAGTTGTACGTGGCTTGCGCTTCCATTCAAGCTCTCCCCGTTGCTCAATCAAAAACCTTCCAGCCTTCCCGGCCCCCGGCTCCGAGCCCATGCCGCGCGTGGGCGCATGGATGGTAAGGGTTCCGGAACCGGCGCTTTTTGACTTAGATCAAGTCAAGGGCTGGATTCCCTCCGGTCTTTCCCCGGCCGGTCATCGTCCATAAGGATGCGATGGGCCGGCCCCTCCAGGTCGTCGAACTGCCCGCTCCTCACCGCCCACCAGAACACCGCGCCGATCAGCAGCACCAGCGTGAGGGACAAGGGAATGAGGAGGTATAAAATGTCCATTTCAGGAATCAGGGATCAGAAGCCAGGATTCCAGATCCAGCGTTACGAGTCGGAGCATCAGCGAGCGGTTTCAAGCGAGGGTCCTGCGTCCCGGTTTTCTGACCTAGTCCTGATCCCTGATTCCTGATGCCCCAGCCTCAGGGAGTTCAGCACTACCAGCAGCGAGCTTCCCGCCATGCCGATGCCCGCCATCCAGGGGGTGACGAATCCCGCTACGGCGAGGGGCAGCGCCATCAGGTTGTAGGCGATGGCCCAGGCGAAGTTCTGGCGCACGATGCGCACGGTGCGGCGTGCCACCGTAAATCCCTCCGCCAGGTCCTGGAGCCGCTCGGACGTGAGCACCATGTCCGCGCTCGCCCGGGCTGCCTGGGCCGCCTTCCCCACCGCCACCGAGACCTGGGCCCGGGCGAGCACCGGCGCGTCGTTGATCCCGTCGCCCACCATGGCCACCACCGCCCCTTCCCGCTGGAGCCGCTCAACGAAGGCCAGCTTGTCCCCGGGCGAGGCGCCGGCCACGGGGCGATCGATGCCCAGGCGCTCGGCCACGCGCCGTACCGCCGCAAGCCGGTCGCCCGAGAGCAACATGACCCGGCAGCCCGCGGCCCGCAGGCGCGCCACGGCAGCCGCGGCGTCCGGGCGAAGCGCGTCGCGGAAAGCGAACGCCGCCAGATAGCCGCCTTCGTGCCCCAGGACGACGACGATGTCATGGCGTTCCAGGAAAGCCGCGAGAGCCGGCGGCGTCGGCTGACCCGCGAGTTCGGCGACGAACTCCGGCGTGCCGATGCGTAGCCTGCGCCCGTCGATCACCGTTTCCATCCCGGCGCCCGGCACGCGCACCGGAAGGGAGCCGGCGGGAAGCGCCAAGCCCCGGGCGCGGGCGGCTTCCCGCAACGCCCGGCCGACCGGGTGCTCCGCCCCTTGCTCCAGGCCGGCGGCCAGGGCGAGGCACCCATGGGCGGGCAGCGGCCCCAGGGGGAGGACCTCCTCGAGCGTTAGATGCCCTTCAGTGAGAGTACCGGTCTTGTCGAACACCACATGGGTGGCCTTCGCCAAGGTCTCGAGGGCGTGCCCCCGGGTCACCAGCAGCCCCCTCCTCGCCAGCCGGGCGGTGGCCGCCCCCAGAGCGGCCGGGGTGGCGAGGGACAGGGCGCAGGGGCAGGTCACCACCAGCACCGCCACGGTGATCCCCAGAGCCTGTTCCGGTGCCGCCGAGGACCAGTAAAGGAAGACGCCCGCTGCCACCAGGAGCAGAGCCGCCACGAACCCGGCCGCCACCCGGTCCGCCAGGGCCGCGATGGGGGGTTTCTCCGCCGCCGCCCGATCCAGCAGCCGCAGGATGCCGGCGAGCACCGTCTCTTCCCCCACCCGTTCCACCCGCACCACCACCGGGCTCTCCACATTGAGGGAGGCGCCGATCACCCCATCGCCCGGTCGTTTCGCCACCGGCCGACTCTCCCCGGTGAGGAGGGCCTCGTCCACGGCGGTGGCGCCTTCGACCACCACCCCGTCTGCCGGCACCGCTTCCCCGGGGCGCACCCGCACGTAGTCCCCCGGGACGAGCTCCGCCACCGCCACCCGCGCCTCCTCGGCGCTTTCGGGGTACGTGGAAAGCTTCCACGCCATGGCGGGTCTCAAGCGGGCCAGGGCCTCGGAAGCGTCGGCGGCCCGCTGCCGGGCGTTCCATTCCAGGTAGCGGCCGCCCAGCAAGAAGAAGACGAACATGGTGATGGAGTCGAAGTAGATTTCCCCTACTCCGGCGAGGGTGGCCCAGACGCTGGCGGCGAAGGCGAGGCCGACGCCCAGGGCCACCGGCACGTCCATCCCTAAGCGCCGGGCCCGCAGATCGTTCCAGGCGCCGCGGAAGAATCGGGCGGCGGAAAACCCCACCACCGGCACGGTGAGGAGGAGCGCCCCCCAGCGCAGCAGCGCCCCGATGTCCCGCGGCATCTCCCCTTCCCCGGCCAGATAGGCCGGGATCGCCAGCATCATCACCTGCATCATGCCGAAGCCGGCGACGAACAGCTCCCACAAGGCCCGCCGCCGCTCCTGGCGCAGAATCGCCTCGTGCCGGCCGGGATCGTAGGGATGGGCGGTGTAGCCGATGGCGGCGATGGCCCGGAGGATTTCGGACAGACGCACCCGGGTCTCGTCCCAGCGCACCCGGGCGCGCCGGGTGGCGTAATTCACGCTCACGGCGAGGACCCCGGGCAGCCGCGCGAGGTGCTGCTCGTTGAGCCATACGCAGGCCGCGCAGCGAATCCCCTCCAGAATCAGGGAGGCCTCCCGCACGTGCTTCCCCGCCGCCCGCACGAAGCCTTGCTGCACCTTGGGCGAATCGTAGAGTTCGAGCTCCCCCAGGAACTCGGGCAGCGTCTCCCGGGGCGAGGCGGGCAGCGCGCTGCGGTGCCGGTAGTAGCTCTCCAAGCCCGCGGCCACGATGGCGCGGGCCACTGCCTCGCAGCCGGGGCAACACAGGGGGCGAGCGGCGCCCTCCACCAGCACCGTATATCGGCGGCCTTCCGGCACCGGAAGCCCGCAATGAAAACAGGCGGTGGCCGCCAAGGAAGCAGAGTTTGAGAAGAGTGCGCTCACCGCGGGGATTCCGCCAGCCACGCCCAGGCGGGCCTGGACGAAGCGCCAACAGACTTCGGAATGAATCCCTTGGGGGCCTTTCCGCCCCCAAGAATATTCCTGGTACTCGGTTATAAATTAGAATTTAATAATATTCTAATTCTAAACCTCGGCTGCCCATTCAGAACCGGTACCCGATCCCCACGCCGTAGACCCAGGGATCGATATCCAGCTTGGTCACGGTAGCCCCCGTGGCCTTGAGCCTCACGTCGGTGTCGATCCACAGGTACTTCACGTCCACGTTGAGGTACCAGTTCCCGGTCAGAGCATAGTCGAAGCCCACCTGCAGGGCCCCTCCGAAGCTGTCCTTCTCCACTTCCAGCGTATCGTTGAGGAGGTCTCGGTCGGTGAAGCGGGTGTAATTGAAGCCCGCGCCCACGTAGGGCTTGAACGCCCGATCAGGCATGAAGTGGTATTGCAGGGTGAGGGTGGGCGGAAGGTGCTTGACCGACCCGATGTCGGCTCCCATCAGGGTGACGTCGTGCTTCTGCGGGTAGGTCAGGATCAGCTCCAAGGCGATGTTTTTGGTGATGAAGTAGCTGATATCCACCTCCGGGGCCACCCGGTTGTCCACGTCCAAGGCGTCGGCGGGAAGCCCCAGGGGACCGCCGGCGGAAGAACCGGCGTCGGGATCGATGTTGACCACCCGAGCGCGGACCAGCCAGTCGCCTGTCTCGGCGTGGCTCATCACCGGCAATGCCAGGGCCACGCCCGCCACGACCATTCCTGCCAGTTCTCTTTTCATGAGTTTCTCCCAGGATGACGAAGCAAAATCGGTACGGCGGGAGCTAAAGACCTACCCCACCTGATGGTGGGAATACTAGCGGCTGCGGCGGCGCAGCATTTGATCTGGATCAAATCCAAACCAAATTCAAGGCCTGGATCAGATCCGAACTGAAACGCGAGCCAACGAATCGAGCCAAGCCCTTCGCCGCGCTCAATCTTCCTTCCTATAATCGGAAACCTGGAGCCCTCCAACTGCGTCGCAACAATGAAGGGACCGCGCAGATCAACCAGGAGGATGAACCATGACGGTGACCGTTTCTCCCGGCGATGCGCTGATCGTCGTGGACGTGCAGAACGACTTTCTTCCCGGCGGGGCCTTGGCCGTGCCCCAAGGGGACCAGGTGATCGAGCCCCTGAACCGGGCCGCTGTCCTGTTCGAGGCCAAGGGGCTTCCCGTCTTCGCCACTCGGGACTGGCACCCGGAAAACCACTGCTCCTTCAAGGCTCAGGGCGGGCCGTGGCCGCCCCACTGCGTGGCGGGGACCCGGGGCGCCGAGTTCGCCCCGGGCCTGCGGCTGCCCGCCTCCGCCGTGGTGATCTCCAAGGCCACCACCCCCGAGCGGGACGCCTACTCCGGCTTCCAGGGTACCGAGCTGGCGGAGCTGCTCAGGCGCCGGGGCGTCAAGCGGGTCGTGGTGGGGGGGCTCGCCACCGACTACTGCGTGCTGAACACGGTAAAAGACGCGCTGACCCAGGGCTTCCAGGTGCTGCTCCTGATCGACGCCATCCGCGCCGTGGACGTGAAGCCGGGAGACGGAGAGGCGGCCCGGACCGAGATGGAGCGGGCTGGGGCGGTGCCCATCACCGTGGCGGACCTGGCCTGAGGAAGCGCTCCCCTCGATGAGCCCCCTGCTCACCGATTTGTACCAGCTCACCATGCTCCAGGCCTACCTGGAGCAAGGCATGCAGGCGACCGCCGTGTTCGAGCTCTTCGTGCGCAAGCGCTCGCCCGGGCGAAATTTTTTCGTGGCGGCAGGGCTGGAGCAGGCCCTCGAGTACCTGGAAAACCTGCGCTTCCGGGACGAGGACCTGCGCTGGGTGGCAGAATCGGGACTGTTCAAGCCGGGTTTCGTGGACTTCCTCGCCGAGCTGCGTTTCGAGGGAGACGTGTACGCCATGCCCGAGGGCACGCCCTTCTTCCCCGACGAGCCCATCCTACGAGTGGTGGCGCCGCTCCCCCAGGCCCAGTTGGTGGAGACCCGGCTCATCAACCTCGTCAACTTCCAGTCCATGGTGGCCTCCAAAGCTGCCCGCTCGGTGCTGGCGGCCCCGGGCAAGCTCCTGGTGGACTTCGGGCTGCGGCGGGCCCACGGGGCGGAGGCCGGGCTCTTGGCCGCCCGGGCCGCTTATCTCGCCGGGTTCAACGGCACCGCCACCGTGCTGGCGGGGCGGAAGTACGGCATTCCCGTCTATGGGACCATGGCCCATTCCTTCATCCAGGCCCACGATTCGGAGGCCCAGGCCTTCGAGGACTTCGCCCGCGCCTTTCCCAAGAACGCGATCCTGCTCATCGACACCTACGACACGGAGCGGGCGGCCCGGCGGGTGGTGGAGCTCTCCCGCAAGCTGGCGGCGGAGGGCATTCAGATACGGGGGGTGCGCATCGACAGCGGCGATCTGGCGAGCCACGCCCGCAACGTGCGGCGCATCCTGGACGAGGGGGGGCTGCGGCGGGCGATCATCTTCGCCAGCGGCAACCTGGACGAGGAGAAGCTCGCCGCCCTGGTCCAGGGGGGCGCTCCTATCGACGGCTTCGGCGTCGGCACCAGCCTCACCACCTCCAGCGACGCCCCCTTCCTCGACTCGGTGTACAAGCTCCAGGAGTACGCCGGCCGGGCCCGCCGCAAGCGCTCCGAGCAGAAGGCCACCTGGCCCGGGCGCAAGCAGGTCTATCGCCGCTACGACGGGAAGGGCTTCCTGGCGGGGGACGTGCTCACACTGGAGACCGACCCCCAGAAGGGGGAACCCTTGCTGGTCCAGGTCATGGCGGGCGGCCGCCGCACCGGCCCTTCCCCCGCCCTCAAGGAGATCCGGGAGCGGACCCTGGCCCAATACGCCCGGCTGCCGGAAGCTCTGCGGGGGCTCAGCCCGGCCCCGCCCTATCCCGTGGAAGTGGCGCCGGCGCTGCGGGCGCTGGCGGAGGAAGTGGACCGCTCGGAATCCTAGAGGCCGCGCGAAGGCCTGGATTGCCGCGGGCTTGCCCACCGCCGCCCTGCCGGTTCCCCATTAAACGGGTGCCCGGGGACCACTTTCCTTAGCCGCCGGCCCGGCTACAATGGGAAGGCGCCTCGCTTCCTTTTGCGCCAAGAGGAGAAAGCCATGAAAAAAACGCTACTTGCTGCCGCTTCCGCCCTGCTGCTTTCCGCCTGCGCTTACCTTCCCTTCCAGTCCGGGCCCTCCGCCGTCGCCGAGCTCAAGCCCTTGAAGGGAAGCGGCGTCACCGGAACCGTGAACTTCACCCAGAAGGGGGACAAGGTGCTGGTGGTGGCCGAAGTGAAGGGGCTCAAGCCCGGGCCGCACGGCTTCCATGTCCACGAGAAGGGCGACTGCAGCGCGCCGGACGGCATGAGCGCCGGCGGACACTTCAACCCCCATGGCAAGAAGCACAGCGGGCCCAACGACCCGGATCGCCACGCCGGCGACCTGGGGAACATCGTGGCGGATGCCAGCGGCAACGCCAGGCTGACCCTGGAAACGGACGCCCTCTCCATCGGCTCGGGGCCGGGCAACATCCTCGGGCGCAGCGTGATCGTCCACGCCGACCCCGACGATTTCAAGACCCAGCCCCACGGCAACGCGGGCGCCCGCATCGCCTGCGGCCTCATCGTCGCCAAGGCAGGCAGGAGCGGGTATTGAGGCACCTGCGGGCGGAGGGCGTTGCCCCGGCCGGTTGACAGGGGCGGCGGCCAGAGGCTTAGATTAATCCTATCGTTTGGGTCTTCCACCGCCAGCCATGGAACGCCGCCACTTCATGAAAGCCTGCGCCGCCGGCGCGCTCCTCGCCGCCTCCAACCCCCAGGCCCTGGCCGCCCAGGCGGTATCGCCCCGCTACTACGCCAGGGCCCTCCTGGTGGACCTAGAGGACAAGCCCCTCCGAGCCTCGGCCCTCGCCGCGGGCACCAATTACATCTTCCACTACCCCTTCGGCGGCACGCCCTGCTTCCTCCTCGACCTGGGCAAACCCACCCAGCGGGACGTGAGGCTCAGGACCAGTAACGGCCAGACCTACGTCTGGGCGGGAGGCGTCGGGCCCCGGCGCTCCATCGTCGCCTATTCGGCCATCTGCGCCCACAAGCTGGCGTACCCGACCAAACAGATCAGCTTCATCAGCTACCGCAGCGCCTCGGAAGGCTCCACCTTTGCCCGGCCCAACATGATCCACTGCTGCGCCGAGCACAGCGAGTACGACCCGGCCAGCGGGGCCCGGGTGGTGGGCGGGCCGGCGGATCAGCCCCTGGCGGCCATCCTGCTGGAGCACGATCCGGTCGCCGACCAGTTGTACGCCGTCGGCACCCTGGGGGGGGAGCTGTTCAACGAGTTCTTCCAGAAATACGACTTCCGCCTGGTGCTGGAGCATGGCTCCGACACCCTGCCCAAGACGCCGGTGACCCGGATCACCCGGGTGGCGGAACTCGCCCGTTATTGCGAGCAGCGGGTGCGCTGCTAGGCGTTCCCGCTCGCGCGGGACGGCAGCCGCTCTCCTCCATCTCCGCCCCTCTCCCGCCGCTCCAGGATGATCCCCTGGCTCAACGCCCATACCCCGTTTCCGCCGGTCGAAACCGCTCTTGCTTCCCCCAACGGGCTGCTCGCGGCCGGCGGCGACCTCTCCCTCGCCCGGCTCCTGGACGCCTATCGCCGGGGGATCTTCCCCTGGTTCAACGAAGGCGAGCCCATCCTGTGGTGGAGCCCGGACCCGCGCATGGTGCTGTTTCCGCCGGAGATCAGGATCTCCCGCTCGTTGCGCAAAACCTTGCGCCACCGCCGCTACGAGATCCGCTGCGACACCGCGTTTCGCCGGGTGATGGGCGCCTGCGCCGCCCCGCGGCCCGGTCAGGCGGGCACCTGGATCTCCCCCCTCATGATGGAAGCATACGAGGGGCTGCACCGGGCCGGCTATGCCCACTCGGTGGAGACCTGGATCGACGGGGAGCTGGCGGGCGGGCTCTACGGGGTGGCCCTGGGACGGGTTTTCTTCGGCGAGTCCATGTTCTACCTCGTTCCAGACGCTTCCAAGATCGCCCTGGTGCACCTGGCGCGCCAGCTCGAGCGCTGGGGCTTCGGGCTGATCGACTGCCAGATGACCACCCCGCATCTGCGCTCCCTGGGGGCGCGGGAGATCCCTCGCAGCGACTTCACGCGTCGCCTGGCGGAATTGGTAAACTATGGAGGCGTCACTGGAAAATGGCGCTTCGACGCCGACCTGGTGTGACGGGGAGCTTAAGCCGGGAGGGCGGTCGGAAGGCTTATGAACGGACGTGATCCCACTTGACCGGAGCTTCGGGTCTGACCATGGCTTTGCTCAACGACTTTCCCCTGTCGGTGCTCCAGTTCTACGCCACGGCGCCCTACCCCTGCAGCTATCTCCCGGGGCGGCTCGCTCGCAGCCAGGTGGCCACTCCGAGCCACCTGATCGACACCCGGGTGTACGGCGAGCTGGTGCGGGCCGGCTTCCGCCGTAGCGGCGCCTTCACCTACCGGCCCTACTGCGACCATTGCCGCGCCTGCGTGCCGGTGCGGGTGGTGGTGGACGAGCTCAAATCCAACCGCTCCCAACGCCGGGCCTGGAAGCGCCACCGGGACCTGCGGGCGAGCGTCCACAACTTGCACTACAGCGCCGCCCATTACGCCCTCTACCTGCGCTACCAGGCCCACCGCCACGCGGGGGGCGGCATGGACCAGGACAGCCGGGAGCAATACCGCCATTTCCTCCTGCAGAGCAACGTCACGTCGAAGCTGGTGGAATTCCACGAAGGAACGGAGCTCCGGATGGTAAGCATCATCGACGAGCTGTCCGACGGGCTGTCGTCGGTCTACACCTTCTTCGAGCCCAACGTGCCGGGAGCGAGCTACGGCACCTACAATATCCTGTGGCAGGTCCACCTGTGCCGCGAGCTGGGGCTGCCCTACCTCTACCTCGGCTACTGGATCGCCGAAAGCCGCAAGATGGCTTACAAGATCCAGTTCCAGCCCATGGAGGGCCTGGTCAACGGCCGGTGGCAGCGGCTGGCGCCGCCCGCGCCGGCGTGACCCGCTCCCGGTGCTCCATTCTTTGGCGATGCGCATCCTGATCGTCGAGGACGATAAAAGCATCGCCACCAACCTCTACGATTTCCTGGAAGCGCGGGGCCACGTGGTGGACGCCGCTGCCGACGGCGTTACCGGCTTGCACCTGGCCATCACCCACGACTTCGACGCCATTCTGCTGGATCTCAACCTGCCCGGCATGGACGGCGTGACCCTGTGCCACAAGCTGCGGGAGGAGGCGGGCAAGGACACGCCAGTGCTCATGCTCACCGCCCGCGACACCCTGGAGGACAAGCTGGAGGGTTTCTCCTACGGCGCCGACGATTACCTGGTCAAACCTTTTTCCCTGCGAGAAGTGGAAGCCCGCTTGACCGCCCTGCACAAGCGCCACACCGGCCGCGTCACCCACCGCGAACTGAAGGTGGGAGAGCTCAGCTTTGACCCCCGCACGCTATCGGTCCGCTTCAGCGGCAAGCCGGTCAAGCTTCCCCCCAAGGCGATCCGCCTGCTGGAAGTGCTCATGGCCCAGCCGGACCGGGTGTTCTCCCGGGCCGAGCTGGAAACCGCGATATGGGGCGAGCCCCAAGAGTCGAGCGACACCCTGCGCAGCCAGATGTACGTGCTGCGGCGGGCGCTGGCGGCCGCGGCAGGCTACGATCCGATCGAGACCGTGCACGGTCTCGGCTACCGCTTGCCCGCGACCCATGCACGCTAGCGCGCGAACCGCGCCTGAACTTGGGGTCACCGCGGGTCTCTGTGCGCCGTGACACCGGTCTCCCGGCGCGTAGGTGAAAAAATGCGGGCTAAGCTGGGATTGCGCACCCGCACCGCGCTGACCATCGCCGCCGTCAGCCTGCTCCTGGTGGTGGTTCAGTCGGTGGCGGTGGTCATGCTCACCGAAGAGCAGGAAGACGATCTCGTCACCCAGATCCTGGACGGTCAGCTGCGCCGGCTCGAAGAGCAGATCCGGCTTGGGCAGGTGCCCGAACTGCCGGCAGGCGAGGACTTCCAGGGCTACCTCGCCCGCACCCCTGACGAGCGATCGCAGGTACCGGCCGCCTTCCGTGACCTGCCCCCCGGCACCACGGAGCTCGAGCGCAACGGACGCGAGCTGCACATCGAGGTCCGCCGCGTGGGCGAGGCCACGTTGTACCTGGTGTACGACGCGACCCCCCACGAGGAACGCGTGCGGGAGTTCGGTCACCTGATGGTGCTCGCCGTGCTCACCATGGCGGTCATCACCGCCCTGTTGGGTTACTGGGTTGCGGGGCTCCTGGTGCGCCAAGTCACCGATCTCGCCCGGCGCGTGGCACGGTTGCGCACCGAGGATGATGCGCCGCCGACGGCCGCCGATTATCAGGACGAGGAAATCGCCAGTCTCGCCCAGGCGATCGCCGACTATCACCGCCGCGCCGCCGAACTCCTTCGTCGCGAAAAGGAGTTCACCGCCAACGCGAGCCACGAGCTGCGCACGCCGCTGACCGCCATCAAGACCGGCTGCGAGCTGCTCGTTCAGGATCCCAGCTTGTCGGACAAGGCACGCCGGCGGGTCGAAGCGCTGGCCGGCGCCGCAGCGCGCATGGAGGAATCGATCCGCGCCTTATTGTTTCTCGCCCGGGAAACTGCGACCCCCGTTGCGGAAACGATAAACGTGCGCGAAGCGGTACATGAGGCACTGGCGCCGTTGCGGGAAACGCTGCGGACGCGGCCGGGTGTGCACCTTGAAATCGACGTCGATGCCAGCGCCACCCTGGAAACCGATCGCATCGCCCTACAGCTCACGGTCGCCAACCTGCTGAAGAACGCGATCGCCCATACTTCCCATGGCCAGATTCGGGTCAGCTTCCGCGGGTCGGTGCTAGAGGTGAGCGATACCGGCAGCGGTATCGCCGAGCACGACCTGCCGCGGATCTTCGACCGCTTCTACCGCGGCCAAAACGATGCCAGTACCGAAGGCACCGGACTCGGGCTCGCCATCGTGCGCTCCATCGCCGACCGGCTCGGCTGGCGTATAGCCGTGGAAAGCCAGCTAGGCAAAGGCACCCGCTTTCGCATCGAGTTCCCGGGTTCCTCATCCTCGCTCCCACCCACGCCCGCTCCCGAGACCGGGCACGGATAAAGCCGCAGGCGCCCGTGCCGCCCGGCCGCTGCAGGCGGAGGGCAGATGCCGCTTTCAAGAAATCAAACATGACCTTGCCGGGTTCACGATAAGGGCCATTTTCGCCAGCGCATGACTCGGGGAGGAACCCATCCCTGGACGAGGTTCCTCACAAATCCCTCACAAATCCCTCACGCGATCTCGACCGCACTCCGATTAGTATCCCCCTCCATTCTGAACACGACGAGCCGGGCATGGACGGGGTTTGTCCGTTCCACCGGCCAGCGATGGAACTCAAAGAGATCCTGAACATTGATGCGTCTCGGGGTACCCTTTCAAGGCGCCACCCAGTGGTCAGCGCGCTCTCTGCAGTCATTCCCCTGCACAACGAGGCGCCGAATCTGGCCCGCCTAGTGGCGGAGCTGGAAGCAACCCATGCCGGTCTGCCGCCGTTAGAGGTCATTTTTATTGACGATGGCAGCAGCGACGGCACCGTGCGTGAACTGAAACGGCTCGCCGCGGGCCGGCCGTGGCTGCGCTTCGTGCGTCATCGCCATAAATGCGGCCAGAGCACGGCGATACGCACGGGCGTCAGGGCGGCCCGCCACTCCTGGATTGTCACCCTCGACGGCGATGGTCAGAACGATCCCGCAGACATCCCACGCCTGATCGAAGCGCTGGAGAGGCATCCAACCCCAGAGCGGGTCCAGCTCGTGGCCGGTCAGCGCCGCCGCCGAGAAGACCCGTGGCTTCGGAAGCTGTCCTCGCGCATCGCCAATGCCGTGCGCAGCCGCGTGCTGGGAGATCGTACACCCGACAGCGGTTGCGGACTGAAGTTGATTCGCCGCGACGCTTTTCTGGAATTGCCCTACTTCGATCATATGCACCGTTTCCTACCGGCGCTGGTCCAGCGCCAAGGGGGTGAAATCGTGCTCGTCGAGGTCAATCACCGGCCGCGGCTCGAAGGCCGCTCTCACTATGGCATCGGCAACCGTCTGTGGGTCGGGATCGTCGACCTGCTGGGCGTGCTGTGGTTGAAACGCCGCTACCGCCGGGCCGACATTGAAGAAGGCTGCTGAGATGAATGCAGAAATGTTCTGGTTGGGATTGGGTTTTCTCGGTCAATCGCTGTTCTCCATGCGTTTCCTGGTCCAGTGGTGGGCGAGCGAACGGCGCAAAAGAAGCGTGGTGCCGCTCGCCTTTTGGTATTTCAGCCTTGCGGGTGGCGCTGCGTTGCTCGCTTACGCAGTCTACCGCGCCGACCCCGTTTTCATCGTCGGCCAGATGGGCGGATTGGTGATCTACGCCCGCAACCTTCACCTCATTTCCCGTGAACGCCGGCAGACGGCCGGCGTTCACGGACGCGAACCGGCATGAAGAGCGCCCGCTTGACCGGTCTCGCGTTCGTCATCGGCCTTTGGTTCCTGCCGGCATTCGTGACGCTGGAGTTCCGACCCATCCTGCCGGTCGACGAAACCCGTGTGGTCAGCGTCGCGTGGGAGATGTGGAATCGGGGGGATTTCCTGGTTCCGTATCTGAACGGCGCGCCTTACAGCGACAAGCCCCCGCTTTTATTCTGGATCATTCAGCTGGGCTGGGCAGCGGCCGGCGTCAATACCTGGTGGCCACGGCTGGTGCCGCCGCTGTTCGCGCTCGGCTGTCTCTATGTCACGCACGCCCTCGGACGGCGCCTGTGGCCGCACACGTCCGAAGCCGCCGGCGGTGCAGTGCTGGTGCTCGCGGGAACCGCCTTCTGGTCGGCATTCTGCACCGGCCTGGTCTACGACATGACGCTCGCCTTTTTCGTGCTGACCGGCACGGCTGCGCTGCTGCACGCGTGGCAGGAAAAGCGGTGGAGCAGTTTCGCCCTGTTCGGTATCTCGGCTGGCCTGGGGATCTTGACCAAAGGACCGGTTGCCCTGCTCCACCTGGGGATTCCCGCGCTGACCGCCCCGCTGTGGATGCGCGAAAACCGGCCGCAATGGACACGCTGGTATCTTGGCGTGGCGGCCGGTGCGGCGGTCGGGCTTGGGCTCGCCGCCGCCTGGGCGTTTCCGGCGGCCCAAGCCGGCGGCGATGCGTACGCCCAGCAAATCCTCTGGCACCAGACGACTGGACGCGTGGTGTCGGCATTCGCTCACCGGCGCCCGCTCTGGTGGTATCTCCCCCTGCTGCCGTTGCTGCTGTTTCCCTGGATCGTATGGCCGCCGCTGTGGCGCGCGTTGCACCCGCTGGTCGCCACCCGACCGGACAGCGGCATTCGTCTGATGCTGGTATGGAGCGGCGTCGGTTTGGCCGCTTTCTCGGCTTTTAGCGGTAAACAGGCGCATTACCTCCTGCCGCTGCTGCCGCCATTGGCCCTGCTGGCTGGTCGCGGTCTCGTCGAAAGCCCGACGGTCCGCCCGGGCGACGCCCTGTTCCCTGCCGCCGGCCTGGTGCTCTTCGGCGGGCTGCTCTCCTTTACGCCGATTCTCGGACCGAAGCTTCACTTGCCCGCGTGGGTCGCGGAGCTTCCAGTGGTGACCGGCCTCACCATTGCCGGGGCCGGCGTCGTCCTGGCGGTGGTCAGGCTCGAGCATCCTTTCCTCGAAGCCGCAAAGGCGGCCTTGGCGTCGGCCTTCACGGTCGCCGCCTTTCAGGCGGGGCTGTCGTTGCCCGTGTGGAACGCCTACGACCTGAACTCCATCAGCGCCCGGCTCAAGACGCTCGAAGAACAAGGCGTGCCGCTGGCCCACGTGGGCAAGTACCACGGCCAGTTCCAGTTCCTCGGGCGCTTGCAACGCCCCCTGGAAGTCATCCAGCCCCAGGACCTGCCCGCCTGGCTCGCCCGGCACCCGGCGGGGCGGGCCATCGTCTATCTTCCCCCGAACGATCCCATGCTCGACCAAGCCGAGTTCCTGCAGCCTTTCCGCAGCCGGTTCGTGGCCATCGTGGGGGCCCGCGCCGCAGCGAGCGTCGCAGCGGGACATCCGGCCGGAATGCCGGCCAGCGAGGTGACGCCGTGACCGGCGTCCAAACGGAGGCGCCGCAGGAGGGCAAGCCATGCGGCTGACCGTGCTCGGCACGGGCTACGTCGGGTTGGTGACCGGCGCCTGCTTCGCGGAAATGGGCAACCACGTGACTTGCGTGGACCGGGACGCCGCCAAGATCCAAAGGCTTGAGCGAGGCGAAGTGCCGATCTACGAGCCCGGTCTCGAGCCCCTGGTCGCGGCCAACCTGCGCCAGGGGAGGTTGCGTTTCACTACCAACCTCCCCGAGGCAGTGGCCGGCGCCGAGGTGATTTTTATCGCCGTGGGCACTCCGCCGCGCTCGGATGGCTCTGCCGACGTGGAGGACGTGCTCGCTGCGGCGCGCGATCTGGGCGCCTGCCTCGATCACGATGCCGTAGTGGTGGTGAAATCCACCGTTCCGGTCGGCACCACCGAGCGCGTGGAAGCGTTGATCACAGAAGCGCTATCCGCCAGGCGAGAAATCCTGACCGTCGACGTCGCTTTTAATCCCGAGTTCCTCAAGGAGGGCGACGCGGTCAACGACTTCATGCGGCCCGACCGGGTCATCGTGGGCAGCCGAAGCCCGCGCGCCATCGCCTTGTTGCGCATGCTCTACGCCCCGTTCACCCGCAACCACGAGCGCCTGATCGCCATGGCGGTGCGCGATGCGGAGATGACCAAGTACGCGGCCAACGCCATGCTGGCCACCCGAATCTCGTTTATGAACGAGCTGGCCACCATCTGCGAGCGGCTGGACGTGGACGTGGAGCAGGTCCGGGTCGGCATCGGCTCCGACCCGAGGATCGGCTATTCGTTTATCTACCCCGGCTGCGGTTACGGCGGATCGTGCTTTCCGAAGGATGTCCGCGCCTTGATCCGTCTGGCGCAGGACGCTGGCGTCGACCCCGGGCTGCTGCGCGCCACCGAAGCGCGCAACCAGGCCCAGAAGCGCCTGCTTTTCGACAAGCTCGCGGCGCGCTTCGGCGGGAGACTGGCCGGACTCGGATTCGGCGTATGGGGTCTCGCCTTCAAGCCCGGCACCGACGACATGAGGGAAGCCCCCGCCGTCACGCTGATTGCGCAGCTGATCGAGGCCGGGGCCACCGTCAGCGCCTTCGACCCGGCCGCGATGAATACGGCGCGAACCGTGTTCCCCAAGGCATGGTTCGATTCCGGCCGGCTCAGGCTCGCTGACGACCCTTACGACGCCCTGAGGCACGCCAGCGCGCTGCTGCTCGTCACCGAATGGAAACAGTTCCGCAGCCCGGACCTTCCGCGCATGCGCCGTATCATGCGGCTGCCCGTCATCTTCGACGGCCGCAACCAGTTCGAACCCGGGCATATGGCGGCCCAGGGCTTCGAGTACCACGGCATCGGCCGCGGCGGCCACGGGCCCGCCGAGGCCGCCGCGGCCGGCCTACAGGCCGCCGGATGAAGGCGTCCGGTCCGCGACCCATGGCGCCTGCGCTTTCGCGTCCCCGCAAATTCCTCACCTTTGCCTGACACCTTCCTCATGCGGTCCCGCGTAGCATCTGCCCCGTCTTTCCTCCCACGGGCAGCGATACGAATGCGAGGAGAACCCCCCTCTGCCTCGAGGTTCCCGGTCCATCCGCCAGCGCGGCAGCGTCGTTCGTCCTGCGCCTCGCCCTGCTTTCGAACCGCTGGCGCGTGGCGCGCCGCGTTCCAGGTGGCCGGCGAGCTCTACCGCACCCGCGTTCGGATGTCGCCCCGCCAGCGGAGCGGCTACAATCCGCCCATGCTCTATCCTTTGCTGCGCCCAGCGCTGTTCGCGCTGGAGGCGGAGACCGCCCATGCTCTTAGCCTTTCCCTGCTGGAGGCCGCCCACGCCCTGCGGCTCGACCGGCTCGCGCTCCACCCGCCCCAGGGCAAGCCGGTGCGGGCCATGGGGCTCGCCTTTCCCAACCCGGTAGGCCTCGCCGCCGGCTTCGACAAGGACGGCGCCCACGTGGACGCCCTGGGCAGCCTGGGCTTCGGCTTCATCGAGGTAGGCACGGTGACGCCGCGCCCCCAGCCGGGCAACCCCCGTCCCCGGCTGTTCCGCCTCCCGGAGGCCCAGGCCATCATCAACCGGATGGGTTTCAACAACGCGGGCATCGACGCCGTGCTCGCCAACCTGGCCCGCGCCCGCTACCGGGGCGTGCTAGGGATCAACATCGGCAAGAATTTCGACACGCCCCTGGCGCGGGCGGCGGAAGACTACCTCACCTGCCTGCGCAAAGCGTATCCCCAGGCTGACTACGTGGCGATCAACGTTTCCTCCCCGAACACCGCGGGACTGCGGGACCTGCAAGCCGAAGAGGCCCTGGACGCCCTGCTGGCCGAGCTCGCGGCCGAGCGGGAGCGGCTCTCCGACGCCCACGGCCGGCGAGTGCCGCTGGCGGTGAAAATCGCCCCGGACCTGGACGCCGCCGGGATCCAGGCCATCGCCCGGCTGCTTCTCAAGCACGGCCTCGACGCCGTGATCGCCACCAACACCACGGTGGCCCGCCCCCAGCTCGACGGGCATCCCCTTGCCCGGGAAGCGGGAGGGCTCTCCGGCGCGCCCTTGCGTCCCGCCGCCACCCGGGCGGTGCGCCTGCTCTCGGCCACCCTGGCCGGGGCGCTGCCCATCATCGCCGTGGGCGGCATCCTCTCCGGGGCCGATGCGCGGGAAAAACTGGAGGCGGGCGCCACCCTGGTACAGGTCTACACGGGGCTCGTCTACCGGGGTCCGGGGCTCGTCGCCGAGCTCCTCCGCGCCACGGCGGCGGCGCGGGAGGCCTGACACGGCCGCTTCCGTCTTCGACCTGCGGCCTTCACGGCGGACCGCGGGAATTCCTCTTCACGAACAAGGTTGTCCGCAGACGACCTGTGCGACGATAATTACAAATTGCGTTCGCGCTGCGGCTGCAGCGCTCGAATGCAGCCGAACGTTCACGCGCCATGGAAGGCTATCTGCTGATCCTGGTGAGCACGGTGCTGGTGAACAACATCGTGCTCGCGAAAGTTCTGGGCCTGTGCCCTTTCATGGGCGTCTCCAGGAAGTTAGAGACCGCCATGGGCATGGGGCTCGCGACCGCCTTCGTGCTGACCCTGGCTTCCGGGGCGAGCTATCTTATCAACCGCTATCTCCTGGGTACGGAACTCTTCTACCTTCGCACCCTCTCCTTCATCGTGGTGATCGCCGGCGTCGTGCAGTTCACCGAGATGTTCGTGCGCAAGACGAGCCCCCTACTGCACCAGATGCTGGGCATTTATCTGCCCCTCATCACCACCAACTGTGCCGTGCTGGGCATTCCCCTGCTCAACGTCCAGGCCGGCCACGATTTCGTGGAATCCCTGTTCTTCGGCCTGGGCGGCGCCCTGGGTTTTTCCCTGGTGCTGGTGCTGTTCGCCGCCATGCGGGAGCGGTTGGAGGCGGCGGACGTGCCCCCGCCCTTCCGGGGCTCCCCCATCGCCCTGGTCACCGCCGGGCTCATGAGCCTGGCGTTCATGGGGTTTTCTGGGTTGGTGAAGTGAGGACGGTAACTGAGCAATGCTGACCGCGCTGCTCATCATGGGAGGCCTGGCCGTGGGCCTGGGGGCCATCCTGGGCTTCGCCGCCCAGCGGTTGCGGGTCGAAGGCCATCCCCTGGTGGAAAAAATCGACGCCATCCTGCCCCAGACCCAGTGCGGGCAGTGCGGCTATCCCGGCTGCCGTCCCTACGCCCAGGCCATCGCCGAAGGCCGGGCAGACATCAACCAGTGCCCCCCGGGAGGCGAGGAAGGGATCAGGCAACTGGCCGAGCTGCTGGGGGTGGAGCCCAAGCCTTTGAACCCGGAGCACGGCCAGGCGAAGCCCAAGGCGGTGGCCCTGATCGACGAAAGCCTGTGCATCGGTTGCACCCTGTGCATCCAGGCCTGCCCGGTGGACGCCATCGTCGGCGCGGCCAAGCAGATGCACACGGTGATCGCCGCCGAGTGCACCGGCTGCGAGCTGTGCCTGCCCCCGTGCCCGGTGGATTGCATCGCCATGGTGGCGGTGCCGGAGCGCATCGAGACATGGAAGTGGAAGCCTCCTCTGTCTTCCCTAAAGCCCGCGGCATGAGGCGGCTCCATCGCTTCCCCGGCGGGCTCAGGCTGGAGGACCACAAGGCGCTCTCCACCGCCCGCCCGATCGAGCCCCTGCCCCTGCCCCACCTGCTCGTCGTGCCCCTCGCCCAGCACATCGGCGCAGCAGCGAAGCCCTTGGTGGCCCCGGGGCAGCGGGTGCTCAAGGGGGAGCCCATCGGGCTCGCCGAGGGCTACGTCTCCTGCAGCGTCCACGCCCCCACCTCCGGCCGGGTGGTGGCGGTGGAGCCGCGGCCCGTGCCCCACCCGTCGGGGCTTCCCGACCTGTGCGTGATGATCGAGCCGGATGGAGCGGAGCGCTGGATCGAGCGCGAGCCCATCGATTATCTCAACGCCGACCCGAGCGAAGTGCGCAACCGCCTGCGGGAAGCGGGCCTGGCGGGCCTGGGCGGGGCGGTGTTCCCGAGCTACATCAAGCTGAACCCCGGCGCCAATATCGTGCGCACCCTGGTGGTGAACGGCGCGGAGTGCGAGCCCTACATCACCTGCGACGACATGCTGATGCGTTCGCGCGCCGCCGAGATCGTAGCGGGGATCGAGATCGCCCGCCACCTCCTGGGCGCCGTGGAGGTGCTGATCGGCATCGAGGACAACAAGCCCGAGGCGATCGCGGCGATGCGGACGGCGGTGCAGGCGGGAGGGTATGCTTTCGAGATCGTGCCGGTGCCCTCCATCTATCCGGCCGGTGGCGAGAAACAGCTGCTCTACACGTTGACCGGCCGGGAGGTGCCTTCGGGCAAGCGCCCCCACGACATCGGGCTCGCCTGCTTCAACGTGGGCACCCTGTACGCCCTGGCCCGGGCGGTGCTCCACGGCGAACCCCTGATCTCCCGCGTCACCACGGTCGCCGGCAACGTGGAGGCGCCGGGGAACGTGGAGGTGCTGATCGGAACCCCGGTGGCGGACCTGGTTTCCGCCGCCCGTCCGCGCCCCGATACCGATGCCTTCATCATGGGCGGGCCCATGATGGGCTTCGTGCTCCCGGGGCCCAGGGTGCCGGTGGTGAAAGCCACCAACTGCGTGATCGCCCGCTCCCCGGCCCTGTTCCCGGCGCCGCCCCCGCCCATGCCCTGCATCCGCTGCGGCCGCTGCGCGGAAGCCTGCCCGGCGCGGCTCGCCCCCATGGACCTCTACGCCTTCGCCAAGTCCCGCAACTTCGGCAAGGCCCAGGAATACGCCCTGTTCGACTGCATCGAGTGCGGCTGCTGCAGCGCCGTGTGCCCGAGCCACATTCCCCTCGTCGACTTCTACCGCTACGCCAAGAGCGAGATCTGGGCCCGGGAGCGGGAGCGCAAGGCCGCCGACCTGGCCCGCCGCCGCCACGAGTTCCGCCTGGCGCGCCTCGCGCGGGAAAAAGAGGAGCGAGCGCGGCGGCTCGCGGAAAAAGCGGGCAAGGCCGGCCCGGACGCTCCGGACCGGGAGGCCATCCTGGCGACCATCGAGCAGGCCAAGGCGAAGAAGGCCCAGGCTTCCTCCGATCCGGTGAACCCCCCTTCTTCTGGCGAAGCGCGGTGAAGCCCCCCGGCACCGACCCCTGACCCATGCCGGCACCGTTCGTGAGCCTCGCCGGTAGCGTGCAAGGGGTCATGCTCCGGGTGCTGCTGGCGCTGCTGCCGGCGATCGCCGTGCACGCCTGGTGGTATGGCCCCGGCATCTTGATCCAGCTCGCCCTGGCGAGCGCCGCAGCGCTCGCCGCCGAGGCCCTCATGCTCAAGCTCCGGAGCCTGCCCCTCGCGCCCTTCCTGTCCGACCTCTCGGCCCTGGTGACGGCCTGGCTCCTCGCCCTGTGCCTGCCCCCCATCGCCCCCTGGTGGCTCGCCGTCGTGGGTACCGTCTTCGCCATTGCCGTGGCCAAGCACCTCTACGGCGGCCTGGGGAGCAACCTGTTTAATCCGGCCATGGTGGGCTACTGCGTGCTCATTCTCTCCTTTCCCGCCGAGATCGCCCGCTGGCCCGCGGCTACGGCCCTCGCCTCCCATCCCCTCGGGTGGACCGAAACCGCGGCCTACATCTTCTTCGGCCATCTGCCCGGCGGCCTCTCCCTGGACGCACTGACCGCCGCCACGCCCCTGGACGCGGTGAAAACCCAGCTCGCCGCCAGCCACACCCTGAACGAAATCTTCCGCCAGCCCGGCCTTGCCGAGATCTCGCCGGGCCCCGCCTGGCTCGCCCTCGCCTGCGCCGCGGGGGGGCTCATCCTGTGGCGGCAGCGGGTGATTGCCTGGCACGTGCCGGCGGCCTATCTGGCCACCCTGGCGCTGGTGGCGGGGATCTTTCACGCCGCTGATCCGGACCGCTACGCCGGGCCCCTGTTCCACCTGATCCATGGCGCCGGCGTTCTCGGCGCCTTCTTCATCCTGACCGACCCGGTGAGCGGCCCCACCACGCCCCTGGGCAAGCTGATCTTCGCCGCCTCGGCGGCCCTGCTCACCTACCTGATCCGGGTCTTCGGCGGCTACCCGGACGGGGTGGCCTTCGCCGTGCTCATCATGAACATGGCGGTGCCCTTGATCGACGCCTACACCCAGCCGCCGGTGTACGGCAAGAAGCCTCCCGGCCGCGGAGGCGGCTCATGAGCCTGGGCCCCGGGCGTTCGGCCCTGCGGGGGGCGCTGGTGCTGGCCGCCTTCGCCCTTGCAGGCACCCTGCTCCTCGGCCTCGCCTTCCAGCAGACCCGGGAGCCCATCGCCCGAGCGGAAGAGGCGGCGAAGCTAAAGCTCCTCAACCAGGTGATCCCCCCCGAACTGCACGACAACGACCTGCTGGCCGACGCCATCGAGCTTCCCGCTAACGCCCTGCTGGGGACCGACGAGCCGCGCCCCGCCTATCGGGCGCTGAAGGACGGCCGGGTCACGGCGGTGGCCTTCGAGGCGATTGCGCCCGATGGCTACAACGGTAGAATTAGGCTCCTGCTGGCGGTGTCCCCCGAGGGCCGCGTCCTCGGCGTGCGGGTCGTGGCCCACGCCGAAACCCCCGGCCTGGGTGACTACATCGACATCGCCAAGAGCGACTGGATCCGCCAGTTCGACGGGCGCGAGTTTTCGCCCGCCAGCGCGAACGCCTGGCGGGTGAAAAAGGACGGCGGGACCTTCGACGCCATGGCCGGCGCCACCGTCACGCCGCGGGCGGTAGTGAAGGCAGTGCGCAAGGCCCTCGAGTACTTCCACGCCCACCGGGACCCGCTGGTGGGGGAGAGCCTCCAGACCGGGAAGGCAGCCCCATGACTCCTCACCGTGAAATCCTGGAGAACGGCCTGTGGACCCAGAACCCGGGGCTCGTGCAGCTCCTGGGTTTGTGCCCCCTGCTGGCCGTGAGCGGCACGGTGGTGAACGCCGTGAGCCTGGGCCTTGCCACGGCCCTGGTCATGGCGATGACCGGCCTGGCGGTGTCGGCGGCGCGCAACCTGATCCCGCCCGAGATCCGCATTCCCGTGTTCGTGCTCATCATCGCGGTGCTGGTCACGGTGGTGGACCTGCTCATGCACGCCTATGTCCACGATCTCTACCTGGTGCTAGGCATCTTCGTCCCCTTGATCGTCACCAACTGCATCGTGCTCGCCCGGGCGGAAGCCTTCGCCTCCAAGCGGGGGCCCCTCGCCTCCGCCCTGGACGGGCTGGCCATGGGGCTCGGGCTCACTGCGGTGCTGGCCCTGCTGGGCGCCCTGCGGGAGCTCACGGGCAAAGGGACCCTGCTCTCGGGCCTGCATCTCGTCTTCGGGGAAGGCGCCCGGAGCTGGACGGTGCAGGTGCTGCCCGATTACGGCGGCTTCCTGCTGGCGGTGCTGCCCCCCGGCGCCTTTATCGGGCTAGGGCTGCTGATCGCCGCCAAGAACGCCCTCGACCGGCGGCGGGCGGAGCGCCGGACGGCGCCCGCGGCCCTCGCCCGCGGTGCGTGACCGGCCATGGGCGCCCATTTCCCCTTCTCCGGACGCGCCGACCGGGTGGCGGTGTACGCGTTCTTCGAGTGCCACGGGCTGAGCTTCCCGCTCCAGGAGAAGTACTACCGGTGGTGGCACGAATGGGCGCGGCGGCAAGTCATGGAGGACCCCCATCTCCTGGGGTGTAAAGGCCCCGAGCTGGAGCGCTTCCCCTACGGGCAGCACGCTTTCCACGACTTTCACCTGCACCAGTACGGCTGGGCCACCGCCCTCGCCGACCTGGGGGCGTTCATCCAGGGCACGCTCTTTCCCCGCTTGAGCGCCGAGGCCCTCGAGCGCCTGGAACAAGAGCACGGGGCCTTCCTCTCCCGGCTCAAGGAGGAGGTTTCCGCCGCGCCCCGGCCGCCGGCGCCCGAGGTGGGACGTTACCGGCATACGTGACGTCCGTATCCGGACCGCCGCGAGACGGTCGATGAACGCGTCGAAACGCCGCGCCATTTTTGAGCGCCTGCGAGCGGCGAACCCCAACCCCACCACGGAGCTGGACTACCGCACCCCCTTCGAGCTGCTGGTGGCGGTGATCCTCTCCGCCCAGGCGACCGACAAGAGCGTGAACCTGGCGACCCGCCGGCTGTTCCAGGTGGCCGGCACGCCGCAAAAGATGCTCGCCCTGGGGGAGGAGCGGCTCGCCGAATACATCCGCACCATCGGCCTCTACCGCACCAAGGCGAAGAACCTGATCGCTACCTGCCGCATCCTGGTGGAGGAGCACGGGGGGCGGGTGCCTTCCACCCGGGAAGCCCTGGAGAAGCTGCCGGGGGTGGGGCGCAAGACCGCCAACGTGATTCTCAACACGGCCTTCGGCGAGCCCACCATCGCCGTGGATACCCACATCTACCGCGTGGCCAACCGCACCGGGCTCGCCCCGGGAAAGAACGTCCGCCAAGTGGAAGAGCGGCTCACCCGGGTGGTGCCGGAGGAATTCCGCAGGCACGCCCACCACTGGCTCATCCTCCACGGCCGCTACGTGTGCAAGGCGCGCAAGCCCGAGTGCTGGCGCTGCATCATCGCCGACCTGTGCGAGTATCGGGAGAAGAACCTGGCGCCCCCCGCGCCGGGCGTGAAAAGAGAAAGCGGCGGTGCTAAGCTTGGCCGTCGGGCGCGCTCCTTCGGCGCTTGACCCCTTGCCCCGATGTTCCAGCCCAGCCGCGATCAGGCCCGGCAATTCCTCTTCGAGGCGTGGCGCAAGTACCGGGAGCGCCAGGTCTTGAGCCCCCTGGAGGACTTGGCCGTCGCCGTCATCCTGCTGCATCCCGAGTATCACCCCGTGCTGGAGGATCCGGAGCGCTACGGGGACATGGAGTACTTTCCCGAGGCGGGGGAGGTCAACCCGTTCCTGCACTTGGGCCTGCACCTCGCCGTCGAAGAGCAGCTTTCCATCGACCAGCCTCCCGGCCTCGTCGACCGGGTCAAGGCCCTGGAGAGGGGGAGCGGCTCCCGCCACGAGGCCCTGCACGCCACCATGGAATGCCTGGCGGAAACGCTCTGGCGCGCCCAGCGGGACGGCACCGCCCCGGACGCAGGCGTCTATCTCGCCTGCCTGGATCGACGGCTCGGAAAATGAACCGGGGCGCGGCATGACCCGCGCCCCGTCCTTCGGCCGGCGACCCTCGTCCGGCAGGCTTCACCCGCCCGACAGGACCCCCGAGGCAACCCCAGGAAAATCAGCGGCTGCCCGGGGGCTTGACCTGCAGGCTGCCCTTCTGGCTCGCGAAATAGGCCGCCAGGTTCCGGATGTCCTGCTCGCTCAGGTTGGCGGCGAAGCCCTGCATGATGGGATTTTGCCGCTCCCCCGTCTTGTAATCGATGAGGGCCTTCTCCAGGTAGTCCCGGTACTGGCCCGCGAGCTTGGGGTACGCGGGAGCGATGGGCGCATCCCCCGTCGGCCCGTGGCATGCGGCGCACACCTCGGTGGCGATCTTCTTGCCCGCTTCGGGACTGGCCGCCCACGCCCCCGTGGCGCCGAGCAGGCCGCACAAAGCGAGGGACAGCGTTCTTTTCATTCCTCCCCTCCTCCCCGCGGCGCCCCTCATTTGCCCGCCCCGCTGTAGTAGGCCGCCAGATCGGCCATGTCCTGGGCCGACAGGGTCGCGGCGATGGCGGTCATGGAAGGATGCTTGCGCGCGCCGCTCTTGTAGGCCTCCAGCGCCGCCACGATGTACTCGGCGCTCTGGCCCCCCAGCTTGGGCACGGTATAGACGGTGGGATAGGCGGTGCGGTAGCCCGCGATCTCGTGGCACCCGGCGCACATGGCGCTCTTTTCCTTGCCGGCTTCGGCGTCTCCCGCCGCCGCGCCGCCGGCACAGGCGATCAGGGCCATCCCGGTTACCATGGTGAGGACTTTCGTTCTTCTCATGATTCTCGATGGGACGGTTGGGAAATTCAAAGCTTCGGACTTTAATGGATCAGTCCATTCAGGTCAATGACCGCGGCCAGGGCTAAGGCAGCGCCGGCGGCCGAGGCGTGGGGCGCGCAGCCCGCGGCCCGTCCCTGGTACCATACGCCAAAATTTGCTGGCCTTCCCTCGACCTTGCACGTGTCCTTTCGATCCTGGCTCCTGACGGCCTTCCCGTTCCTGCGCTGGTGGCCCATGGTCACCCGGGACACCCTGCGGGCAGACCTGGCCGCAGGGCTCACCGCCGCCATCGTGGTGCTTCCCCAGGGCGTCGCCTTCGCCACCCTGGCGGGCATGCCGCCCGAGTACGGGCTGTACGCCGCCATGGTCCCCGCCGTGGTGGCGGCGCTGTTCGGTTCCTCGTGGCATCTCATTTCCGGGCCGACCAACGCCATCTCCCTGGTCGTCTTCGCCACCATGAGCCCGCTCGCCGTGCCCGGCTCGCCCGAATACATCAAGCTGGTGCTCACCCTCACCTTCCTCACGGGCGTTATGCAGCTCGTGATGGGGATCGCGCGCATGGGCGCCCTGGTGAACTTCATCTCCCACACCGTGATCATCGGCTTCACCGCCGGAGCAGCGCTGCTGATCATCGCCTCCCAGATCAAGAACTTCTTTGGCGTGGCCATCGAGCGCGGCTCGTCGTTCGTGGAAACCTTCCTCCAGTTCGGCGCCCAGATCGACGACATCAACCCCTACGTGTTCTCGGTGGCCGCGGTGACCCTGGTCACGGGCATCCTGTCCCGCCGCTACCTCCCCAAGATCCCCTACATGATCGTGGCCATGGTGGCGGGGAGCCTGTTCGCCTTGGGGGTCAACTGGGGATTCGGCGCCGAAACCACCGGCATCGCGACGGTGGGGGCGCTACCGGGGGGGCTTCCGCCCCTCTCGGCGCCGGACCTCTCCCTGGAGACAATCCGCCTGACCGCGCCCATCGCCTTCGCGGTCACCATGCTGGCTCTGACCGAAGCGGTGTCCATCGCCCGCAGCATCGCGGTGAAGTCGGAACAGCGCATCGACGGCAACCAGGAATTCATCGGCCAGGGCCTGTCCAACATCGCCGGCTCGTTCTTCTCCGCCTACGCCTCCAGCGGCTCCTTCAACCGCAGCGGCTTGAACTACGAGGCCGGGGCCAAGACCCCCCTCTCCGCTGTGTTCTCCGCCGTCTTCCTGGTCTTCATCCTGCTGGCGGTGGCGCCCCTGGCCGCCTACCTGCCGATCCCCTCCATGGCGGCGATCCTGTTCCTGGTGGGCTGGGGCCTGATCGATTTCCACCACATCCGCGGCATCCTGCGCACCAGCCGGTCCGAGACGGCGGTGCTGGCGGTCACTTTCTTCGGCACCCTGCTCCTCGACCTGGAGTTCGCCATCTACGCCGGTATCATCATCTCCCTGATCCTGTACCTGAACCGCACCTCCAAGCCCCTGGTGCTGGACGTCAAGCCCGATCCCGCCGAGGGCAGCTATCACTTCTCCGCCGAAACGGGGCTGCCCGATTGCCCCCAGCTCAAGATGGTGCGCATCAACGGGTCGCTGTTCTTCGGCGCGGTGAACCACGTGCAGCAGGCGCTGCAGGAGATCGACGAGCGAAACCCGCAGCAGAAACACGTGCTGATCGTGGCGAGCGGCATCAACTTCGTGGACGTGGCCGGCGCCGAGATGCTGGCCCAGGAGGCCCGGCGGCTACGCCGCAAAGGGGGCGGGCTTTACTTCTACCGGATGAAGAACGCGGTGCGGGAGCTCATGGAGCGTGGCGGCTACCTGCGAGAGATCGGCGAGGAGAACCTGTTCCCGGTCAAGAGCCACCCGGTCTCCCGCCTCTACCCTCGCCTCGACCCGGAGATCTGCCGCCATTGCCGGGTGCGCATCTTCCGCGAATGCCAAGACCGGCTTCCCAACGGGGAGCCGCGGTCCGCGGCCAACGCCGCGGGCGCGAGCCCGATGAATACCTGACCGCACCAAGGTAGGCTATAGGCCTGATGCGCAGCCGCTGCGTATCATCCCGCCATGAACGCCCGCTCCTTGACCCGCTTTTTTCCCTTCCTGGCCTGGTTCCCGATGAAGGGCTCGACCCTGCGGGCCGACCTGGCGGCGGGCATCACCGTGGGCCTGGTCCTGGTGCCCCAGTCCCTGGCCTACGCCCAGTTGGCCGGCCTGCCGCCCTACTACGGCCTATACGCGGCCTTCGTCCCGGTCATCGTGGCGGCCGCGTTCGGGTCCTCCCATCAGCTCGCCACCGGCCCGGTGGCCATGGTGTCCCTGCTCACCGGGGCGGTCCTGGCGCCCCTGGCAGCGGCCGGTTCCGAGCAGTTCGTGGCGCTGGCGATCCTGCTGGCCCTCATGGTGGGCGTGCTGCAGCTTCTCCTGGGGGTGTTACGCCTCGGGGCGCTGGTGAACTTCCTGTCCCACCCGGTCATCGTGGGCTTCACCAACGCGGCGGCCCTCATCATCGCCGCCTCCCAATTCAACAAGTTGATCGGCGTCAGCAAAGGCAGAAGCGAAAGTTTCCTCCTCGACATGTGGGGCGTGCTGCTGCAGCTCGGCGACACCCATTGGCCCACCCTGGCCATGGGTACAGGGGCCATCGGCCTCATGGTGGCGCTCAAGAAGATCGCCCCCCGGGCGCCCGGCGTGCTGGTGGCGGCGATCATTACCACTGCCCTGAGCTGGGCCGTCGGTTTCGAGAAGAAAGGCGCTGCGCGGCCCGACGAGATCGCCGACGAGGCGCTGCGCTCCATCGCCGTCGATTACCTGGCGACCCAGGCCGCCGTCGCCGAGCTGCAGCGCCGAATCGAGGCCGGCTTGAACGAGCTGCGCTCGGCGGAGCGCTCCGGCGGCGCCGGCAGCCGCCACGCGGTGGCCCTGCGCTACCAGGTGGAGATCCTACGGCTAGAGCTCGCCGATCTGGAAAATGAGAATCGCAAGCGCCTGCGGGACCTGCGCAAGTTCGCCTTCGAGCGCGCCGTGACGCCCGAGGGGCCGCGCCTTTACCTCCACGGCGAGCTGCCCGAGGGCTTGCCGGGCGACGGCCAGTTGTGGCGGATCCGCGGCATCAGCGAGGGCGAGCTGCGGCTCGCGGGCGGAGGGGAGGTGGTGGGCGCCATCCCGCCCGGGCTACCGGAGTTGCGGCTGCCCCAGGTGAGCCTGGAACGGGTCGGCGCCCTGCTCTCGGGGGCGCTGGTGATCGCCCTGGTGGGGTTCATGGAGGCGATCTCGGTGGCGAAGGCGATCGCCACCCGCACCCGGCAGCGGCTGGACGCGAACCAGGAGCTGATCGGCCAGGGCCTGGCCAACGTGGCCGGCAGCCTATTCCAGTCCTTTCCGGTGAGCGGCTCGTTCTCCAGGACGGCGGTGAACTACAGCGCCGGAGCCCGGACGGGCCTGTCCTCCCTCTTCACGGCGTGCATGGTGGTGATCACCCTGCTACTGTTCACCCCGCTGCTCTACCACCTGCCCCAAGCCGTGCTGGCGGCCATCATCATGATGGCCGTGGCGGGTCTCATCAACTTCCGGGCTATGCGCGACGTCTGGCGGGCCCATCGCCACGACGGCGTCGCCGCCTTCGTCACCTTCGCCGCCACCCTGGCCTTCGCCCCCCACCTGGACAAGGGCATCCTCCTGGGCGCGGGCCTCGCGGTGCTGCTTTACCTGTACCGCACCATGAAGCCCCGGGTGGCGGTGCTGGGACGCCACCCCGACGGCACCCTGCGGGACGCCCGCCTGCACGGGCTGCCCCTCTGCGAGCACCTGGTGGCGGTTCGCTTCGACGGGCAGCTCTATTTCGCCAACACGCCGTACTTCGAAGCCGCCATCCTGGACGTGGCGGCCCGCTTTCCCAAGGCCCGGCAGATCCTGGTGGTGGCCGACGGCATCAACCAGATGGACGCCTCCGGCGAAGAGACGGTGCGGCACCTGAACGCGCGCCTGCGGGAGGCCGGCGTCACCCTCTCCTTCTCCGGCCTGAAGCGTCAGGTGCTGGAGGTCATGGAACGCACGGGGTTGATCGAGGAAATCGGCCGGGAAAACCTGTTCGCCAGCGAGGACGACGCCCTGGAGGCGCTGGCGAAGCGCATCGATGCCCCGGACTTCGATCCCCGGACCTGCCCGCTGCTGCGCCAGCCGGGCCCCTATTCAGGCACCGGCTCCTCTTCCGCCTCGCTCAGCGCGTGATCCCGGTGGCCCCGGACCATGGCGCCCACGATGATGACGGCGCCCGTGGCGAGCGCCCCCCACCATGAACAGGAAGCTCGCGTCCTTGAACAGCTCCACGAGCTTGGGGCTCAAATCGAGCTTGCCGAGCTGGGCGAGGTAGACGGGGATCACCACGGCGCGGCTCACCGCGACAATCATCATGATGGCCCCCATGACCACCTTGATCATGTAGGGCTTTACATACGTGGTGCCGATGGCGCCGAGCTGAATGCCGAAAAGGGAGCCTGCCAGGATGATCATGGCGAGCCGGATGTCCACCAGGCCGTGCATGGCGTATTTGATCGTGCCGCCCAGACCCATCACGAAGGCGATCACCAGCTCCGTGGCGCTCGCCACCAGGCTCGGGGCCCCCAGCACGTAGATCATGCCCGGCACGCCGATAAACCCTCCTACCGCGATGGTGGCGGCCAGCATACCCGTAGCGAAGCCGAGCGGCAGGATGAACAGGAAGGAGACGCGCACCTTGGCCACCTTGAACTCCACCATGGTGCCCGGGATCTCAAGGCTTTGAACCCAGCGCGCCAGGCGGTGGGTCTGCTCTATGGAGTCACCGCCCCGACGGTAGACCTTCCATGCGTCGGCGAGCACCCATGTCCCCACGACCACCAGCACGAGCACGAACGCGGTGCTCACGTACAGGCTGGAGCCCGCTTCGCCATGGGCGGCCTTGATGGCCTGCTGGATGTCAGCGCCCACCCATACGCCCATGGCCGCCGTAGCCGCCATGAAGAGACCGAGCTTGATATCCACGTGGCCGTACTTATGGCGCTTGTACGCGCCTACCAATGCCTTCGGAAACTTGTGGCAGATATTGCTTGCGACGGCGACGACACCCGGCACCCCCATGCTCATCATGCCGGGCGTGAGCACGAAAGCGCCGCCGGAGCCGATGAAACCCGACACCAGGCCGCCGATGAAGCCGACCATCAGGAGAAACATCACCCCTGGCAGCTCGAGCTCGATGAAGTGGGGGGCGATCTGTTCCATTCAGCGCTTCCTTCCGTTCGGCTTCTTGCCGCGCACGCCCAGCACCTCCCAGAAGTAGCCCGTAAACGCCCCGTGCACGAGCGAGAAGACGAACGCCGTCGCCACCGGCAGCAGCCAGTACAACCCGTCGGTCCGGGTGTAGGCACGCATGATCTCGTCCTCGAACAGGAACAGGAGCAGGTAGAGCCCCAGGGAGCCGGCGCCGCTCAAGGCGAGGGGGAGCAGCGGTTTCTTGTCTCGTTCCATTCCCGGCGTTTTTGGTATCGGAGCGGGACGGTTCGCGCGATTATAGGGCGCCGGGTCCGGGCCCTTGATAGGGGGTTCTTATGGCGGCATCGAGCCGCTTTTGGCCCGCGACTTGACCCTTCCCTAGGCCCCGGCCGACAATGCGGCCACGTTCATCGGAGGAAGACCGCACGTGGGACACCGGCTGTCGAAGATCTACACCCGCACGGGGGACAAGGGCACCACCGGGCTCGGGGATGGCTCCCGGGTGCCGAAGGACTCGCTGCGCGTGGAAGCCTTCGGCACCGTCGATGAGTTGAACAGCGTGATTGGGCTCCTGCTCGCAGAAGAACTCGCGCCCGAAGTACGGTCGTGCCTGGTGGACATCCAGCACGATCTCTTCGACCTGGGCGGCGAGCTGTGCATTCCGGGGCATACCGCCGTCAGCGATCGGCAGGTGGAACGGCTCGAGCATCTCCTTGACGGCTTCAACGCCGACCTGCCGCCGCTCAAGGAATTCATCCTGCCGGGCGGCGCGCGCCAGGCCGCCGTGTGCCATTTCGCACGCACCGTCTGCCGCCGGGCAGAACGCCGGCTGGTCACGCTGGCCAACGCGGAGGTCGTGAGCCCCACCGCCCTCAAGTACCTGAACCGCCTCTCCGACTTGCTGTTTGTCCTGGCGCGGGTGCTCAACCGCCAGCACGGCCAGGGCGACGTGCTGTGGCAGCCGGGAAAAAACCGCTAGCCCAGCGCGCCGCCGTTTGCCGCGCTCAGGCCGCCGCCGGGGTGGCGCTGGAGGAGGCGTGGAACTTCTCCGCCAGGGCCGCCCGCTTGAGGTAGGCCTCCCGAGCGATCCTTACGTCCTCGAGGAAATAGGGCAGTTCGGCCAGGGTCAGCGCCTGGGCGCCGTCCACCAGCGCCTTGGACGGCTCCGGGTGGAAGTCCACCAGGATCATGTTGGCCCCCGCGATCACCCCCTGAGCGGTCACGTGCATGATGTCCAGCAGCCCGTCGGGGGCCATCGCTCGGGAGCCCACCGAATGAGAAGGGTCGATGCACACCGGCATGCGGGTGAGCCGCTTCACCACCGCCACGTGGGAGAAGTCGACGAAGTTGCGGTGGGGGTCTCCCATGTTGGTCTTCATGCCCCGCAGCCCGAAGATCACCTTGCGGTTGCCCTCGGAAGCCAGGTATTCGGCGGCATTCAGCGACTCGTCCAGCGTGATGCCGAAGCCGCGCTTGAACAGGACCGGAAACTCCTGCTGCCGGCCCACGGCCTTCAACAGCTCGAAGTTCTGGGCGTTGCGGGTGCCGATCTGGAGCATGACGCCGGTCGGGTTGCCCGTCATGTGCAGCGCTTCGCGGATTTGATCGATGTGATCCTCGTGGGTGATCTCCATGGCGATCACCTTGATCCCGTACTTGCCCGCGAGCTCGAACACGTAGGGCAGGCAGTCCTTGCCGTGGCCCTGGAACGAATAAGGGCTGGTGCGGGGCTTGTAGGCGCCCATGCGGGTGCACACCTGGCCGTTGTCCCGCAGCGCCCGCATCATCATCTCCACGTGCTCGCGGGTGTCCACCGCGCACAAGCCCGCGAACACGTGCAGCGTGTCCTGGCCGAAGCGCAGACCGTTGTAGTCGAAGTGGGAGAGCCGCTGGTCGTCCTTGTGGCGCCCCAGCACGCGGTAGGGCTCGGAGACGCGCACGACCCGCTCCACGCAGGGTAGGGCCTTCATATCCTCCACCGAAAGTTGCAGCGTGCTGCCGATCAGGTAGACCTCGGTCAACACCCGCTCGGTGCCCTTCTCGTGGTGGATACGGGTCTGGATGCCCGGCAGCGAGCCCAGGTGCTCCATCAACTGTTTGAACTCGGGACCGTTCAGGTCCACGTTTTCTTCGAGGATCAGGATCATGGTCGGGTCGCGCGACGCCTCGTCGCGCTTTATAAGTACCTGAAAGGGGCTGGATTATAACAGAACACGCCGCTCCCGCCGCGAAAGACCGCGGCGGGAGCGGCTATTCAGCAGTGCCGCCGACGGTGAGCCCCTCGATCTTCAGGGTGGGCTGGCCCACGCCCACCGGCACGCTCTGCCCTTCCTTGCCGCAGGTGCCGATGCCCGGATCGAGCTTCAGGTCGTTGCCGATCATGGACACACGCGTCAGCACATCGGGGCCGTTGCCGATGAGGGTCGCCCCCTTGACCGGGTAGGTCACCCGGCCGTTCTCGATCATGTAGGCCTCGGCGGCGGAGAAGACGAACTTGCCGCTGGTAATGTCCACCTGGCCGCCGCCGAAGTTGACTGCGTAAAGCCCCCGGTCCACCGAACGGATGATCTCCTCCGGATCGTGGCGGCCGGCCAGCATGTAGGTGTTGGTCATGCGGGGCATGGGGAGGTGGGCGAAGGATTCCCGCCGGCCGTTGCCCGTGGGCGCCATACCCATCAACCGGGCGTTCAGGGTGTCCTGCAGGTAGCCTCGGAGCACGCCGTTTTCGATCAGCACCGTGCACTGGGTGGGCGTGCCCTCGTCGTCCACGTTGAGGGAGCCGCGCCGCTGAGGCAGGGTGCCGTCGTCCACCACGGTGACCCCCGGAGCCGCCACCCGCTCGCCGAGGCGGCCGGAAAAGGCGGAGCTGCCCTTGCGGTTGAAGTCCCCCTCCAGCCCGTGGCCGATCGCTTCATGGAGCAGGATGCCCGGCCAGCCCGGCCCCAGCACCACGGTCATGGTGCCCGCGGGCGCCGGGCGCGCCTCCAGGTTCACCAGGGCCTGGTCCACCGCCTTCTTCGCGTAGTCGCGCAGTACTTCGTCGGTAAAGTAGGCGTAGCCGAAGCGGCCGCCGCCGCCGCTCACACCCTGTTCCCGCCGGCCCCTGGCTTCGGCGATCACCTGGACCGTGAGGCGCACCAGGGGGCGCACGTCGGCGGCCAGCAGACCCGTGCTCGAGGCAATCAGCACCACCTCGTACTCGCCGGCCAGGCTGGCGATCACCTGGGTCACCCGCGGGTCCAGCGACCGGGCGTAGCTTTCCAGCCGGGTGAGGAGCGCCACCTTGTCGGACGCGGAGAGGGTCGCCAGCGGGTCGACCGGCTCGTAGAGCCGGAGCCCCCGGGCCGGGCGTGGCGCTGGCACCGGGCGGCTTCCCCCCTGGCGGGCGATGGCCCGGGTGGTCCGAGCCGCCGACTCCAGGGCCGCCAGGCTGATGTCGTCGGAATAGGCGAAAGCCGTTTTCTCGCCGGCGACCGCCCGCACGCCCACGCCCTGGTCGATGTTGAAGCTGCCGGCCTTGACGATGCCTTCCTCCAGCGTCCAGCTCTCGGCCCGGCTGTACTGGAAATACAGGTCCGCCACCTCGACGCCCTGGGTCAAGAGCTGGCCGAAGACCCGCTCGAGCTGGGGCGTGTCGAGACACGCGGGGGCGAGCAGCCGGCTGCGGGCGGTTTCCAGCAACCGCGCCGGATCGGCGGCCTCGATGAGGGTGGCGTCGGCCAGAGGATCGTTCATGGTCCCGTCATTGTATTCGGCACCGGCGCACCGCGCGATGGGCGAGGGCCGGCAGGCTCTGCCGCAGCCGCGCCTGGTAGGCCGGGTCCACCGGGGCACTCACCACCCCGGCGCCCCGGGGAAGCCGCCCCAGCACCGTGCCCCAAGCGTCCACGATCATGGTATCGCCGTGGGTCTCCCGCCCGTTGGGGTGGACGCCCCCCTGGGCCGGCGCCACCACGTAGGCCAGGTTCTCGATGGCCCGGGCCCGCACCAGCACTTCCCAGTGGGCCCGTCCCGTGGTGGCGGTGAAGGCGGAAGGAGCAAGGATCAGGTCCACCGTTCCCATGGCCCGGTAGAGCTCCGGGAAGCGCAGGTCGTAGCAAATGGACAGGCCCACGCGCCCGAAGGGGGTATCCACCGCCACCACCTCGGTCCCCGGCTCGATGGTGGCGGCCTCGTCGTAGCGCTCCTGGCCGAGGTCAAGCCCGAACAGGTGGATCTTGTCGTAGCGGGCCGCCGCTCGCCCCTCTTCGTCGTAGAGGAGCAGGCTGTTGTAGACTTTGTCGGGCCGGCTTGCTTTGAGGGGCACCGAGCCCCCGGCAATCCAGATCCCGAACCGCCGGGCGAGGGCGCTCAGAAAGGCCTGGATCGGCCCGTCCCCCGGCGCTTCCGCTGCCTCAAGCCGATCCTGGTCCCGCAAGGGCATGAGGGCGAAGTTCTCGGGCAGCACCACCAGCCGGGCGCCGCCCGCCGCCGCCTGCTCCACGAGCCGGGCGGCTTCCTTCAAGTTCTCGTCCACCCGGGGCCCCGACACCATCTGCACCGCCGCTGCGCGGAAGGGGGAACGGGCTCCCCCCGCCTCGTCCACGAGGCCAGCCGGTGCGGCGCCGGTGTCGGCCAGCGTCATTTCCGCCCTCCGCAAGCCCCGACCCGCAGCGGGTCTCCAGTAGCCGCCGGCATCGTGGAATGGGGATGGAATACGGGTAAGCGGCTCATGGAGGCAGCAGGTTGCCGATACGTCTGGGAATTTTGGTCACCTTGGGATCCACCCAGGTTCCCGCCACGTGGTATTCAAACGCCGCCATCTGATCGAAGGGGTCCTTGAGCACCTTGGAAAGGGCCAGGGTCGCCAGGCCCACCACGGGTCCGCCGACCACGCCGGTGGCAAGGGCCGCCGTCTCGGACAGGGAGGGCATTACCTTGACCCGCAGGTTCTGGGTCTCCCGGGCGAGATCCACCTCGCCCTGCATCCTTATCCGGGCGGAAGGGCCGTCGATGGAGAGTTCCTCGGTGCGGGCGATTCCCTGGGCGAGGCGCACCTCGCCGCGGATTTTCTCAAAGGCGAAGCCCTTGCTGAAGACGTCGGTGAAATCCAGGGCGACGCGCCGGGGCAGCGCCTGCAGGCTCAGGATGCCCAGGAGCTTCGCCACCCCCGGCTCCGCCTCCAGGAATTGGCCGTCGTCGAACGCCAGGGTAAGCTGACCCGCGAGGGTCGGGTAATCCATGGCGTAGGGAACTCCGTTCCACTCCAGGGTGCCCTTGACGCTGCCCGCGCCGCCGCGCATCCCTTCCCCCAGCTTGAGGCGCGAGGCGAAGCGCCCCAGGTCGGCCACCGCCAGGTCCACGGACAACCGGGTGCGCGGGGGGCCGGGACGCCGCCGCCACTCCCCGGAAGCGGTGAGCACGCCGTCGGGATGCTCCAGGGAGAGCTTATGGATGCGCCACAACCCTCCCTGGGGTCGGGCCAGGAGCTCCAGCCGGCCGTGGGGGATCTGGTTCAGGGTGAAGCGCTCGGCCACGATGTCCAGGCCCGGGAGGTCCCGTTCCTTGGGCAACGCCTCCGCCTCGCCCCGCCCCAGGGTTTCGTCCGAGGGGATGGTGAGCCGGTCCAGGCGGGCCGTGAGCTTTCCACTGCCGGCGCCCTCCCAGGTCACGTCCCCCGCGATCTCCCGGCCGGCGAGGCGCAGCTTCAAGGTGCCCTGGCGTTGCTCCCCCGCCGCCTCCACCTCGTGGAACAGGCGGTTGAAAGCGAACAGGCGCCCCGCCCGGAAATCGAAGCCGATCAGGCCCGGACCGGTTCCGGCGCCTTCTTTGGGCATCCATTCCAGCCAGCGGTCCAGGTCGAGGGTGGGAGTCGAGCCGGTGATCCACAGCCCTTGCCGCTGCGCCTCCGCCGTCCCGGCCCCCAGCACGAGGATGCCCCGCTCCAGGGCGGCGGAGGACGGCGCGCCACTTAAGATGAGCTGGGCGGACGCCCGCTCGCCCAGGGAGACGGTGAGGGCGGAGGATCCAGGGCCGGCCGGCCGCCGGGTCACCCGCAAGGGTAGGGGCTCCTGGGCGGATTTCGCCAGGGGAGCGGGCAAGGCCAGGGCGAGCCCCTCCAGGGACGATTCCAGCGTCTCTTCGGTGGCGTCCCGGCGGATCACCTGGACGAAGTGCCAGTCGGCGGCGCCGGAGGTGAACCGAGCCCAGTTCGGCGCCCCCCTCGCCTGCCAGGCCTCGGCTTCCAGGCGCCCGCTGGCGGTCAGGCGCACTTCGTCCCCCGCGGTGGTGGCGGAAAGGCGGACCGGCCCCCCCAGGAAGCGGGCGTCGATCCCCTCCGCCGCCACCTCCCGGTCGGTGAAGCGCAGCGTTCCCGTCACTTCCTCCAGGGGCGGCACGCCGGCCAGAAAGGCGATGCGGTTGGCCTGGAAGGCGTAGGCGCCTTCCACCGTGGCGTCCCGGCTGTGGCGCAAGGGCACCGTCAGCTTCAAGGCGAGCCGCCCACTCCCCGCCGCCTCCATCCCCCGGGTGAAGCCCCCGATGCGGCTGCCCACCGGGCTCTCGTCGATGAAGCGCAAGAAGGCGCTGGTGTCCCCCTGGGCTTCCCCGGTCACCGTGAGCTGGGGTTCCGGGGCGCCCAGGTCCGGAATCACCGCCCGCACGCCGCTCACCCGGGCCCCCAGGAGGGTGCCGCGGCCCGAAGTGATCTCCATTCCCGCCCCCCGGAAAGCCAGGTCCGCTTCGATCCCTTCGATCCGGGGCCAGCCATCGGCGTAGTGGAGCTGCACCCCGGACGCCTTGGCGGTCACCCGAAACTCCCCCTGGCCCTCCTCGGCGAAGGGGAAGTGTTCCAGCGCCCCCTTGAGGACGATCTCCCCATCGGAAGCCCGACCGGCCAGGAGGGCGTCCCGCAGCCATGTCCGGGTTTCTTCGTTCACCACCCAAGGCAGATAGGCGTGGACCCGGCGGGCTTCGGCCCGGGTGAGCCTTCCGGTGAGATCGATGCGGCCGGGGCCCGAAGGGGCGGTCCAGTATCGGCCCGCGGCGCTGCCCGCCAGGTCGGCGTTGGCGAAGGTCACCTGGCGGAGACTGATCTCGGTGCCCTGCTCCCCCTTCTTCACCCATCCGCCCTGCACCGCCAATTGGTCGAAGGCCAGGGGCCGGGGGAAAACCCGGGGAAGGTCGAGCATCGCCCCCTTGCCCGACAAGGCGAAGGAGCCCGCCCGATCGCTCCCCTCCACTGTGCCGCTTAGGCCCCGGAACCCGGGCGCGTGCCCGTAGGGGCTGAGCTCCAGGGCGTCGAACCGGGCCCGCACCCGGTAGTCGCTCGCGGCGGCCAAGTCTCCCCGCCACGAAGCTTCCAGCCCCGAGACCATGCCCCGGGGCGCCAGCGCCGCGAGCCGCTGCTGCACCTCCACGGGCAAGGGCAGATGGCGGGCGAGGCTCGCCAGCACCCCCAGGTCCAGGGCGTTCGCCTGGATCTCCCACCGGACGTCCGCCCCTTCCCCGGTGCGCCGGAAGCGGAAATCAGTGGGGGCGAGGCGCAGGCCCTCCCGGGTCGTGAGGCTCAAGCCCCGGGTCGATATCTCGTACCCCCCCGCCTCCCGGTTCCAGCCGAGCCGCCCGCCCAAGGCGGTCAGGGCGAGGGGGGGCAGCTCGGGGGAAAGGGCCACCACCACGCCGGCCAACTGCACGTCCGCCGTCACCGCGACGGCTCCGCCCCCTTGGAGGGTCACCCAGGCCCTGGCGGCGCCGGTGCCCGTGCGCAGGCCTTCGGGAAGGGGAAGCCAGGGCCGCCACGCGGCCACGTCCATCCGGTCCAGGGCTAGGTACACCTCGCCCTTCAGGCTTTTCAGGTTATCGAAGAAGAGCCCCTTCTTCAGGTCGCCCCGCACCTCCAGGCGCCCGCCTCCAGCCGCCGGCGCCGAAGCTTCCAGGGCGAAGCGATGCCGCCCGAAGCCGTTTTCCAGCCGCAGCTCCACCTGGGTGAGGGCCAGGGGCGGGGCGCCCCGCAACCCGTCCTCCCATACCAGCGCGGCACCCCGCACGAGCACCGACCGCTGGCGCAGCAGCCATCCGCCCAAGGCGTTGGAGGCGCCCTCCCCGGTTCGATCTAGGGCCAGGCCCGCGACCCACCACCCGCCCTGGGGGTCCCGCCGCACGTGGACCGCCGGCGCGTCGGCCGCCAGCCGGTAAAAACCCAATTCCCCCCGCAGCAGGGCGGACCAGGAGAGGACCGCCTCCACCCGCCCCAGGGCGAGGGCGGGCTGCCCGGCGGGGTCCAGCACCCGCACCTCGCTCACCCGCAGCTCGGGCCGCAAGCCCCGCCAGCCGGCCTCCAGGCGGCCCAGGGTCACCGGAAGTCCCAGGGCTTCTTCGGCGTAGCGGGCCACGTGACCGCGGAAGGCGTCGGCGTTGGGGAACAACCCGTAGCGCAGGGCCAGGAGGGAGACCGCGAGGCCGAGGAACCCGGCCAGCAGGACGAACAGGGCGGCGCGGGAGAAATGGCGCAGGCCGCGCAACGTGGCCGACAGGGTACGGGAGAGCGGGCTCAAGGACCTCTTCCCAGGGCGTTTCGCTTAACCGGCGCCCCGGCGATTAGAATTGCGGGAAATCTTCCCCCAACCGCCGCGAAAATGGCCACCCGCGCGACGAGCCAGAGGCTCCGTTAGTTTAACCCAGATATTTCACGAAGACGCCCCTGAAATGAAGTCAAGCTGCACAGGATCAGCGAGTTTTGTTGGAAGGCAGCGTAAGAGCAATTTGTCCCGCCGGGCTCCTCGGGTCCTGGCGGGGGCGGGGCGGCCATCTTGTCGCGCTCGCGGACGGCGGATGCCTACGCCCGAAGGGCAAAGGTGCGACCCGGGAGCGGGCGACGCGCGCCTCTGCGGTCGCATCCCCGCGAAGCGGGGCCCCTGCTCCGCGCGCTGGCGCGCCTCTCCTCGCCCGTGGGCTCCACCACGGGCTTCGTCGGCTGCGGGGAACCTCTCTCGCCCGGCCCCGCCCCATCCCCCCGAGTCCCTCGTGAAATGTCCGGGTTAACCCACCTCTCCCTATGGGCGCCGAAAACCCTGCCACCTCCGGCCTGGCCACCGAGTTCCTCTCCCGCGTGCGGCGCTTGAGCCGCTACGCGGATCGCCTGCTGGCCGCCGATCCTTCCCTGGGCGAAGAGCTGGCCGCCCGGGTACGGGAACCCTACACGCCCCAGGCCATGCAGGCCTTCCTGGACGAACGGCCGGCAGGGGATCCGGGCCAGCTCGCCTCGGCCCTGCGGCAATTGCGCCGCCGGGTGATGCTGCGGGTGATGGCCCGGGACCTGGGCGGGCTCGCCACCCTGGAGGAGGTGACCGGCACCATGACGGCGCTGGCGGATCTCGCCATTACCCGGGCGCGGGACGCCCACCACGCCTGGCTGGCGCAGCGCTACGGGCACCCCGTCGGGGGCGAGACCGGCCGCCCCCAGGACCTGCTGGTGGTGGGCATGGGCAAGCTGGGAGGCGGGGAACTCAACGTCTCCTCCGACGTGGACCTGGTGTTCGTCTACCCCGAGGAGGGGCAGACCGACGGCTCCAAGCCCATCAGCAACCACGAGTTCTTCACCCGCCTGGGCCAGCGGCTCGCGGGGGCGCTCCACGACTTCACCCCCGAGGGCTTCGTCTTCCGGGTGGACCTGCGCCTGCGCCCTTTCGGAGAGAGCGGCCCCTTGGTGGTGAACTTCCCGAGCCTGGAGCACTACCTGATCACCCAGGGGCGGGAGTGGGAGCGCTACGCCTGGATCAAGGCCCGGGTGGTGTGCGGCAGCCGGGCCCAGGAGCTGGAGCGGCTCACCCGCCCCTTCGTCTTCCGCAAGTACCTGGACTTCGGCGCCTACGCCTCCATGCGCAGCCTCCACGCCCAGATCCGGGAGGAGGTGAAGCGCCGGGAGCTCATGGACAACATCAAGCTGGGCCCGGGGGGCATCCGGGAGATTGAGTTCATCGCCCAGGTGTTCCAGTTGATCCGGGGCGGCCAGGTGCCCCAGTTGCGGGCCCGCCCCACCCTCACCGTGCTGCGGTGCCTGGGGGAAATGAAGCTGCTGCCCGAGGCGGCGGTGGCGGAGCTGACCGAGGCCTACGGGTTCCTGCGCCACCTGGAGCACCGGCTCCAGTACCTGGACGACCAGCAGACCCAGTCCCTGCCGGAGTCCGCCGCCGACCGGGCCCTCGTCGCCGAGGCCATGGGCTTCGCCGGCTGGCCGCAGCTCGCCGAGGCCCTCGCCCGGCACCGGGCGGCGGTCACCCGCCATTTCGAGCAGGTCTTCGCCGGCCCCCAGCCGGCGCCCGCCCACGGCGCCCTGGAGGCCCTGTGGGAAGAACGCCTCCCCGCCGACCAGGCGACCGCCTGCCTGGCCGAGCTGGGCTACCGGGACGCCGAGTCGATCTGCGACCGGCTCGCCAAGTTCCGGCGGGGGCCCCGCTACCAGAGCCTGTCCCGCGCCAGCCAGAGGGTGCTGGACGCCCTGGTGCCGGCGGTCATCGTCTCGGCCGCCCGCCAGGCCAATCCCGACGCCACCCTGGAGGGGCTCCTCAACCTGCTGGAGGCGGTGAGCCGCCGGGCGGCCTACCTCGCCCTGCTCAGCGAATACCCCCAGGCGCTGGAGCGGGTGGCCAAGGTGGCCAGCGCCAGCCGCTGGGCCTGCGACTATCTCACCCGCCACCCCATCGTGCTGGACGAGCTGCTGGACGCCCGGGAGCTCTACAGCGCCCCCGACTGGCGCCAGGCGGCCCAGCAACTGCGCCAGCTCCTGGACGACGCCGAAGGCGACACCGAGCGGCAGATGGACGTGCTGCGCCACTTCCACCACGCCATGGTGTTCCGGCTGCTGGCCAAGGACCTGGAAGGGCTGCTCCCCGTGGAGACCCTGGCCGATCATTTGACGGCCCTGGCGGACCTGATCCTCTCCGAGGTGCTGCGCCTCGCCTGGGCCGGCCTCAAGGGCCGCCACCGGGAGGCGCCCCGCTTCGCCATCATCGGCTACGGGAAGCTGGGCGGGAAGGAGCTGGGCTACGCCTCCGACCTGGACCTGATCTTCCTCTACGAGGACCCCGACCCGGCCGCCCCCGAGGTCTACGCCAGGCTCGCCCAGCGCATCAATTCCTGGCTCACCAGCTACACCCCCGCCGGCGTGCTGTACGACACCGACCTGCGGCTGCGGCCCGACGGGGCGAGCGGCCTCCTGGTCTCGCCGCTGGAAGCCTTCGCCGCCTACCAGCGGGAGAAGGCCTGGGTGTGGGAGCACCAGGCCTTGACCCGGGCCCGCTTCGTGACCGGGGATGCGGCCGTGGGGGAAGGCTTCGAGGCGATCCGCAAGGAAGTGCTGTGCCAGCGGCGGGATCTCGCCGCCCTTAAGCGCGAGATCACGGCCATGCGGCGGAAAATGCTGGAGGCCCATCCCAACAAGAGCGGGCTGTTCGACCTGAAGCACGACCGGGGCGGGATCATCGACGTGGAGTTCACGGTCCAGTACCTGGTCCTCGGGTACTCCCACGCCCACCCGGAGCTCACCGCCAACATCGGCAACCTGGCGCTGCTCAGGCTCGCCGCCGCCCTCTCCCTCATCCCGGAGGAGCTGGCCGAGCGGGTGCGGCGGGGCTACCGGGAGTTCCGCCGCCGCCAGCACCACCTGCGGCTGAACGGGGCCCGCTACGCCCGCGTCCCCCTCGAAGAGGTGGCCGAGGCGGTGGCCGCGGTGGGCGAGCTGTGGCGCAGCGTGTTCGGGGAGGATTGACTCGGCCGCTTATCCGCTTGCGACGCTCACTGGCTCGGTGGCGAGGCCGCGCCTGCCCGGCGCCTTGCGCCCGAGGAGCCGATAGACGGCCATCTTTCCCTTGCCCTTGACCAGGATCTCCACCGGACCCTCGAAAGTGTATTCGCCGGCGAGTCGCAGGTGGGTGGCGGCGTCCACCTGGATGCAGCCCGGGGGCGCTTCCGCCGTGAGCCGGCTCGCGGTGTTCACCGTGTCCCCCCACAGGTCGTAGACGATGCGCCGAGTGCCGATGACGCCGGCCATGGCCGGACCCGAGGCGATGCCCACGTGGATGTTGAGTCCGTGGGCGCGCAGCTCGGGGTGGGCGCCGATCAGGGCGCGCATCGCCAGCGCCAGCTCCGCCACAGCCCGGTGGGGACGGAGATTCTCCGGCGCGAGCCCGCCCGCCACCATGTAGGCGTCCCCCACGGTCTTGATCTTGTCCAGCCCGTGCGCCTGCACCAGGGCGTCGAACATGGAAAAGACCTTGTCGAGCAGGGCCACCAGGCGCTCGGGGGGCAGCTCCTGGGTGAGCCGGGTGAAGTTGACCAGGTCGGCGAACATGACGATGACATCGCCATGACCGTCGGCGATGACGCTTTCGCCCGCCTTCAGCCGCCGGGCGATGGGCGCCGGCAGGATGTTGTTGAGCAGCCGCTCGCTCTTGCGCTGCTCCTCCTCCAGCAGCCGGTGCTGCTCGTCGAGGCGTGCCTTGATGCGGGCGTTCGCCGCGACGAAGTAGGCGAGGAGAGCATAGACCACGCAGGAGACGCCGGCGAAGTTCAAGGCGAAGAACACCGCGATCGCCTGCATCGGAAGGGCCGCCTGCCCGGGCGCGGCGAGGTAGTAGTCGAAGAAGCCGGACAGGGCCGTCATGGCGCCGTAGGCCACGAACCAGGGGATCGACTCCCGCGGGCCCTGCACCACCAGGGCGCCCACCGGCGCCAGCAGCGCCCACAGCATCACCCCCGAGGAGGTCACGAAGCTGCCGATGCTCCATTGCATCAGGAAGGGAAAGAACAGGAACAGGCTGAGCTGGACCAGGCGGAAGACGGCGAAGTTGCCGCCGATTAAAAAATACGTGAGGGAGGCGACCAGGGCGAGCTGGTAGGAGAGGGGCACGGTGGTGGAGAAGGCCACCCCCATGGCCCAGTAGATGGCGAGCCAGGCCATGACGCCGAAGCTCATGAGCCCGGCGGCGAAGACCAGGAGCTGGCGCTTGAGGCTCTCCTCCTCCGGCAGCGGCAAGCCCCCCCCCGCCGTCTTGAGCGCGGCCAGCGCCGATGGAAACCTGCCACCCATTGCCTGGGATTCTCCTTGTGCCCGGCTCACGGCAAGCTTGTGCATCGGGGAAGCGAAGCAAACCGTAGGCCAGTGCCGGGCCGCCCCGACGGCCCGCCGGCCGGGGATTTTCCTCTTCATAATTTGGGCCTTGCGCGCCCGGGCGCGGCGCCCGCGGGCGGCCGCGCCGCCGTGGGCGTCGGATTTTTGCAGTAAAATGTCGGCCTTTCGACGCGCTGGAGCCGCCTCATTGGAGCCGCCCTTATGTCATTAGCCGACCGCGACGGTTTCATCTGGTACGACGGCAAGCTGGTGCCGTGGCGCCAGGCCACCACCCACGTGTGCACCCACACCCTGCACTACGGCCTGGGGGTGTTCGAGGGCCTGAGGGCCTACAAGACCGCGCGGGGAACGGCCATCTTCCGCCTCGAGGAGCACACGGAGCGCCTGTACCGCTCGGCCCATATCTTCGGCATGAAGATCCCCTACGACCGGGAGACCCTGCTGGAGGCGCAAAAGGAGGTGGTGCGGGCCAACAAGCTGGAATCCTGCTACGTGCGGCCCATCGCCTTCTACGGCGCCGAGGCCCTGGGCATCTCGGCCAAGACCATCTCGGTGCACGTGGCCATCGCCGCCTGGCCCTGGGGGGCCTACCTGGGGGCGGAGGGGCTGGAGAAAGGCATCCGGGTCAAGACCTCCTCCTTCAGCCGGCACCACGTGAACGTCACCATGTGCAAGGCCAAGGCCGTGGGCAGCTATTCCAATTCCATCCTGGCCAACCAGGAGGCCACCAACGACGGCTACGACGAGGCGCTGCTCCTGGACGTGGAGGGTTACGTGGCCGAGGGCTCGGGGGAGAACATCTTCATCGTGCGCAACGGCGTGCTCTACACCCCGGACCTCACCTCCGCCCTGGAGGGCATCACCCGGGACACGGTGATCCAGCTCGCCCGGGAGGCGGGCCTCACCGTGGTGGAGAAGCGCATCACCCGGGACGAGGTCTACATTGCGGACGAAGCGTTTTTCACCGGCACCGCCGCGGAAGTAACCCCCATCCGGGAGCTGGACAATCGGATGATCGGTAGCGGTAGCCGCGGCCCGGTGACCGCCCGGCTGCAATCGATGTTTTTCGACGTGGTGAACGGCCGGTCGGAGAAGCATCTCGGCTGGCTGAGCTTCCTCTAGAGGCCGCCCATGGAAGAGAACAAGACGGAAAACCGGCAGCGGGTGGTAGAGGTGACCGCCGCCGATCTCCCTTTGCACTGCCCGATGCCGTCCCAGAAGTTGTGGAACGCCCATCCCCGGGTGTTCCTGCCGATCGAGAAGACGGGCTCGTCCCTGTGCCCCTACTGCGGCACCCTGTACAAACTGAAAGGCGGGGCGTCCTCGGGCCGCCACTGACCGCCGGCGACTGCCGCCCGGACTGCGGCCGCGGGGAGGCCCGCGGGCCGAGCCGGCCGCTTCCCAGGGCCGGGACGCCGCGACCCGGGCTTCGCTCCATGGACAAGATTCTGGTGGTGGCTCCTTCCTGGGTCGGCGACTGCGTGATGGCCCAGCCGCTGCTCGCGCGGCTCAAGGCCCGCCCCGAGCCGCCCCGCATCGACGTGCTGGCCCCGGCCTGGTCGGCCGCCTTATTCAAGCGCATGCCGGAGGTGGACGCGGTGATCGAGAACCCATTTCCCCACGGCAGCCTGCGGCTGGCCGACCGGTTTCGCCTGGGCCGGCGGCTCCAGCGCCACCGCTACGATCAGGCGATCGTGCTGCCCAACTCCCTCAAGTCGGCTCTGGCGCCCTTCTTCGCCCGCATCCCGGTGCGCACCGGCTATGTGGGGGAGGCCCGCTACGGGCTCTTGAACGACGCGCGCCTCCTCGACAAGACCGAACATCCTCTCCTCGCGGAGCGCTACGCGGCCCTCGCCGAGCCCCGGGGCGCGCCCCTTCCCCGCCCCCTCCCCCACCCCCACCTGGCGGCGGATCCGGCGGCCCGCCGGGCGACCCTCGCCCGGCTGGGCCTCCTAGGGAGCGGCCCCGTGGCCGTCTTCTGCCCCGGCGCCGAGTACGGGCCGGCGAAGCGCTGGCCGGCCGCCCACTTCGCTGCCCTCGCCCGGGCCCTCGCTGGGAAGGGTCACGCTGTATGGCTGCTGGGCTCGGCCAAGGATCGGGAGATTGCCCAGGCGATCGCGACGGCTGCCCAGGACGGGATCGCCGCCCCCGTGCTCGATCTGTGCGGCAAGACCTCCCTGGAGGAGGCGATCGACCTCATTTCGGCGGCGAGCCTGGTGGTGAGCAACGACTCGGGCCTGATGCATGTCGCCGCCGCCCTGGACCGGCCCCTGGTGGCCCTGTTCGGCTCGTCGAGCCCGGACTACACCCCGCCCCTATCCCCCCACGCCCGCATCCTGCGCCTCGGCCTGCCCTGCAGCCCGTGTTTTAAGCGGGTCTGCCCCCTGGGCCACTTCCGCTGCATGGTGGACCTGACCCCTGAACGGGTGCTGGAGGAGATCGCCCGCCTCGTCCCGGGAGGCAACCCGTGAGCCGGCGCTTCGCCAGCCCCGACGAGGCGGAGAGCGCCTTTTATGAAGCCTTCCAGCGGGCCGACCTGGAGGCGATGATGGAGGTCTGGGCCGAAGACGAAGAGGTGGCTTGCATCCATCCGGGGGGCAAGCGCCTCGATGGGCTGGAAGAAGTGCGGGAAAGCTGGCGGCGGCTGTTCTCCCGGGGACCCACCTTACGCTTCCGGATCACCCATCGCCGGGTGTGGCGCGGCGCCCTGATGGCGGTGCACACGGTGCACGAGAACATCCAGGTCGCGGGAGAGCGCTCGGGACTGGTGATCGCCACCAACGTGTACGCCCTGACTGCCGGGGGCTGGCGCCTGGTCCTGCACCACGCCTCCCCCGGCTCGGAGGAGGCGCCGCCCGAGGGCGAGCCCGGGGCCATCACCCTCCACTGAGTAGTTTTCAGCGCAGGATCCGCCGTGAACCGATCGCCCGTGCCGCCCATCGCCTACCGGCCGCCCCGCTGGCTCCCGGGCGGTCATCTCCAGACCCTCTACGCCGCGCTCCTGTGCCCCAGGCCTTCGGTGCGGCTCCAGCGCACCCGCTGGGACACCCCCGACGGGGATTTCGTGGACCTGGACTGGCTCGACGCCCCCGGCACGGGGCCTCTGATCGTGCTGTTCCACGGGCTCGAGGGCTGTTCCCGCAGCCACTACGCCCAGGCCCTCCTCTTTGAAGCGGAGCGCTGGGGCTGGCGGGGGGTGGTGGCCCACTTCCGCGGCTGCAGCGGCGAGCTTAACCGGCGGCCCCGGGCCTACCACTCGGGGGACACGGAGCACGTGGACTGGGTGCTCCATCGCCTGAAAAACCAAGAACCGGGCGCGCCGCTTTTCGCCGTGGGGGTGTCCCTGGGGGGCAACGCGCTCCTCAAGTGGCTGGGGGAGCGGGGCCCCAGCGCCCGTTCCGTGGTGCGAGCCGCGGCCGCCGCCTCGGTCCCCTTCGATCTGGCCGCCGCCGGCCGGCGGCTCGCAAAAGGATTCAACCGGGTCTACACCCGCCACTTTCTCCGCTCGCTCAAGCGAAAAAGCCTGGAAAAGCTGGAACGCTTTCCCGGACTCTACCCCGCGGACCGGGTCCGGCGGGCGCGCACGTTTGAAGCCTTCGACGACGTAGTGACGGCACCGCTCCACGGCTTCCGGGACGCGGACGACTACTGGGCCCGGGCGAGTAGCAAGCCCCATCTGGCGCGGATCGCCGTGCCGACCCTCATCGTCCACGCCCGGGACGACCCCTTTCTTCCCCAATGGGCCGTACCCCGCCCCGCCGAGGTGTCCCCCGCCGTGACCCTGGAGGTGCTGGCGACCGGAGGGCACGCCGGATTCGTCTGCGGCCCCTTCCCCGGCCATCTGCAGTGGCTGCCCCGGCGGATGCTCGGGTTCTTCGCCGGGCACGCCCCCGTCGAGCCGGCGGGGCGAGTTGGAGTAACATCCCGAGAGGATGCGCCGCTTCCCTGAGACCCGAAACGCCCCCTCGGGCGAGGACGGTGCAAAGGCCAAAGGATCGAAGGAAGGAATCGCCGTGACGGACTACCCCAAGGAAATCTTCAAGGCCTACGACGTGCGCGGGATCGTGGGGAAAACCCTCACTCCTGCCATCGTGGAGGGCATCGGCCAGGCCATCGGCTCGGAAGCCCGGGCTCGCGGCCAGAAGGCGGTCGCGATCGGTCGGGACGGGCGGCTCTCCGGTCCCGAGCTCTCCCGCGCCCTGGCCCAGGGGCTCGCGAAGAGCGGCGTGGACGTGATCGACGTGGGTCGGGTAGCGACCCCCGTGCTCTATTTCGCCACCTACGATCTTGGAACCCATTCTGGCGTCATGATCACGGGCAGCCACAACCCTCCGGATTACAACGGGCTCAAGATCGTGCTGGGCGGCGAAACCCTAGCCGGGGAGGCGATCCAGGCGCTGCGGCTGCGGCTGGAGCGGGGAGAGCTCACGAGCGGCGAGGGAACGTACCGCACCCACGACATCCGGGAAGCCTATTTCGGTCGCATCACCGGCGATGTGAAGCTCGCGCGCCGGATGAAGATCGCCGTGGATTGCGGCAACGGGGTGGCCGGCGCTTTCGCCCCCGAGCTCTACCGGCGGCTCGGCTGCGAAGTGATCGAGCTCTTCTGCGAGGTGGACGGCACCTTCCCCAACCATCATCCCGACCCCTCCGTGCCGGCCAACCTGGAGGACTTGAAACGCACCCTGGCCGCCACCGACGCCGAGCTGGGGCTCGCCTTCGACGGGGACGGGGACCGGCTGGGGGTGGTCACCAAGGACGGCCGCATCGTCTATCCCGATCGTCTGCTGATGCTGTTCGCCGCCGACGTGCTTTCCCGCAATCCCGGCGCCCAGGTGATCTTCGACGTGAAATCCACCCGCCACCTGGCGCCCTGGATCGAGCGCCACGGGGGACGCCCGGTCCTGTGCCGGACCGGCCACTCCTTCATCAAGGCCAAGCTGCGGGAGACCGGGGGCCTGCTCGCCGGCGAGATGAGCGGCCATTTCTTCTTCAAGGAGCGCTGGTACGGGTTCGACGACGGGCTCTACGCCGGCGCCCGGCTCCTCGAGTACCTGTCCAAGCAGAAGGACGTGACGGGAACGCTCCACGCCATCCCCGACGCGGTCTCCACCCCGGAGCTGCAGCTCAAGCTTGAGGAGGGGGAGAACTACGCCCTGATCGAGAAGCTGCAGAAAACCGCCCGCTTCCCCGGGGCGGAACAGGTCATCACCCTGGACGGGCTGCGGGTCGAGTACCAGGACGGCTTCGGACTCGCCCGCGCTTCCAACACCACGCCCGTGGTGGTATTGCGCTTCGAGGCGGAGAGCGAGACCGCCCTCAAAAGGATCCAGGAGGAATTCCGCCGGGTGATCCTGGAAGCGAAGCCCGACGCCCGGTTGCCGTTCTGAGAGCCCTTCACCCCGCCCAGCCGGGGAACAGGGCCTTCAAGCCCACCGCCATGGTTTCCACGGCGATGGCGGTGAGAAGCAACCCTAGCAGCCGCGTGGCCACGTTGAGGCCGGTGGTTCCCAGGCGCCGGCCGATGGGGGCGGCGAGCTGAAGCACGGTCCAGAGCAGTCCGCACACCGCCAGGATGCAGCCGAGAATGGCGAGCGTGTGGGCGAATCCCCCCCGCTCCACCGCGATGATGACGGTGCTGATGGCCCCCGGCCCCGCCAGCAGGGGGATGGCCAGGGGCACCACGCCGCCGGTGGCGTGGGCGTCGAATTCCAGGGCTTCCTTCTGGGACTGGCGGATGCCGCCGGGCTCGGCGTTGAGCATGGCAAGGGCCATCAGCAGCAGCACCAGGCCGCCTCCCACCCGGAAAGAGGCGAGGCTCCCCCCCATGAACTGGAGCACCGCTTCCCCCGCCAGGGCGAAGCCGGTGAGCACCGCCGCTACGGTGAGGGTGATCACCCGGGCGAGGCGCCGGCGTTCCCCCGGTTTCCAGCCAGCGGTGAAGGCGAGAAAGAACGGGACGATGAAAAAGGGATCGAGGACCGCGGTGAGGGTGACCAGGAACCGGGTATAGTCGGTCCAAGACGCTAGCCCCTCCATGGCGAGCACCGAGCCTCAAACCTGACTCAGGATTGCTTCCGCGGCAGGGCGCACCGTCGACCGGCGCCCCTCGGTGCGTTTCGCTTCGCTCTACGCACCCTACCGCTATTCCTTCGGGTAGAGGATCATCTCGGTGCAACGGAAGAGCGCGATCTTGCGCCCGGTGCCCTCATCGGTCACCACCGCGTCCCACACCTGGGTGCTCTTGCCCAGGTGCTGGGCCTGGGCGATCGAGCGGATGCCCCCCTCCCGCACCGTGCCCAGGAGGTTGGCCTTGAGCTCGATGGTGGTGAAGCTGCTCGCCCCCTCCGGCAGGTGGGCCAGGGTCGCGTAGCCGCAGGAGGTGTCCGCCAGGGCGATCACCGTCGCCGCGTGGAGAAAGCCGTTGGTGGCCATGAGCTCAGGCCGCACCGAGAGCCGCGCCTCCAGCCGGCCCTCCTCCACCTGTAGCACTTCCATGCCCACCAGCCCCGGGAGATGGCCGGGGCTGCGTCGGTTGAGCGCCTCCACGGTCACCTCCGGGCGCCGAAAAGTCTTGCTCGTCGATTCCTTGTCCGCCATTCGTCCTCATCCTCATCAAAGCCGCTCCTGCACCCACGAAGTGACCCCCTTCAGCGCCGCAGGCAGCTTCGCAGGATCGTTGCCCCCCGCTTGGGCCAGGTCCGGCCTACCCCCCCCTTTCCCGCCCACCTGGCTCGCCACGTAGTTCACCAGCTCCCCGGCCTTCACCTTGCCGGTCAGATCCGGGGTGACGCCGGCGATCAAGGTCACTTTCTGGCCTTCCACCGAACCCAGCACCACGATGGCGCTCTTCAGTTTCTCCTTGAGCTTGTCCACCGCCTCCCGCAGCGCCGGCGCGCCGGCTCCGTCGATGGTGGCCGCCACCACCTTGACGCCCTTCACGTCCATGGCCTGGACGGCCAGGTCGTCGCTCTGGGAGGCGGCGAGCCTGGACTTGAAGCGGTTCAACTCCTTCTCCAACTGCTTCACGTTCTCCACGATCTGGGCAATCTTCTGCGGTACTTCCTGGGGCGAAGTCTTAAGCAGGCCGGCGATGGTTTCCAGTTGCGCCTGCTGCTTCTGGACGTACTCCAGGGCCGCGTCCGCGGTCACCGCCTCGATGCGGCGGATGCCGGCCGCGACCCCGGTCTCGGAGACGATCTTGAACAACCCGATGTCGCCGGTGCGCTTCACGTGGGTGCCGCCGCACAGCTCGGTGGAAAAATCCCCCATGCCGATCACCCGCACCTCGTCTCCGTACTTGTCGCCGAAGAAGGCCAGCGCCCCGGCCTTCATGGCCTCGTCGAACTTCATGATCCGCGCCGATACCTCGATGTTGCGCCGGATCTGCTCGTTCACCAGTTGCTCCACCTGGCGGATCTGCTCCGGGGTGAGGGGCGCGGGGTGGGAGAAATCGAACCGGGTCTTGTAGGGGTCCACCAGGGAGCCCTTCTGCTGCACGTGGGGCCCCAGGACTTGGCGCAGGGCCGCGTGAAGCAGGTGGGTAGCCGAGTGGTTCCACATGGCGTGGTGGCGCGCCCAGGCGTCCACCGTGGCCGTCACCCTGTCCCCCACCTGGAGCCGGCCGGTCTTCATCGTCCCCTTGTGGCCGAAAACCTCCGCCTGGATCTTCTGGGTGTCCTCCACGGCGAAGGTCCCGTTCACCCCCGCGAGCTCCCCCCGGTCCCCCACCTGGCCGCCGGACTCGGCGTAGAAGGGGGTGCGGTCCAGCACCACTACGGCGGAATCCCCCGACTGGATCTCCTCGGTCTGGGTGCCCTCCTTGTACAGAGCCACCACCGTGGCCTCCAGCTTCAAGGTGTCGTAGCCGTGGAACTCGGTGGGCCGGCCGGCGTAGTCCACGCTCGCCCCCATCTGGAACCGGGAAGCGGCCCGGGCCCGCTCCCGCTGGCGCTGCATGGCCGCCTCGAACCCGGCGTAGTCCACCAGCACGTTGCGCTCCCGGGCGATGTCCGCGGTGAGGTCCACCGGGAAGCCGTAGGTGTCGTAGAGCTGGAACACGGTCTCTCCGTCCAGCATCTTGTCCTCGCTGCGGGCCAGCGCCTGCTCCAGCACCCGCATGCCGTTTTCCAGCGTCTCGGCGAAGCGTTCCTCCTCCTGCTTGAGGATGGCCGCGACCCGGTCCTTGGCCGCCGGCAGCTCCGGGTAGGCGTCGCCCATCACCCGCGCCAAATCATCCACTAGGCGATGGAAGAAGGGCCGCTTCTGTCCCAGCTTGTAGCCGTGGCGGATGGCCCGCCGGATGATCCGGCGCAGCACGTAGCCGCGGCCTTCGTTGCCCGGGATCACCCCGTCCACGATCAGGAAGGCGCAGGCGCGGATGTGGTCGGCGATGACCTTGAGGGAGTTGCTCGCGAGATCCGAGGCGCCCGTCTCCCGGGCCGCTGCCCGGATCAAGTCCCGGAACAGGTCGATCTCGTAGTTGGAATGCACGCCCTGGAGCACCGCCGCGATGCGCTCGAGCCCCATGCCCGTGTCCACGCTGGGCTTGGGCAGAGGGTGCAGCACCCCCTGCTCGTCCCGGTTGAACTGCATGAACACCAGGTTCCAGATCTCGATGTAGCGCTCGCCCTCGGCCTCGGGGCTGCCCGGCGGGCCGCCGGGCACTTCCGGTCCGTGGTCGTAAAAGATCTCCGAGCACGGCCCGCACGGGCCCGTGTCCCCCATGGCCCAGAAGTTGTCGCTCTGGTACTTCTGCCCCCCGGGCTTGTCGCCGATGCGGGTGACTCGGTCGGCGGGGACGCCGATCTCCTTCACCCACACGTCATAGGCCTCGTCGTCGTCCTGGTACACGGTGATCCAGGTGCGCTCCGTCGGGATCTTGAAGTGGTTGATGAGCAGGTCCCAGGCGTAGTGGATCGCCTCCCGCTTGAAGTAGTCGCCGAAGCTGAAGTTGCCCAGCATCTCGAAAAAGGTGTGGTGCCGCGCGGTGTAGCCCACGTTCTCCAGGTCGTTGTGCTTGCCGCCGGCGCGCACGCAGCGCTGGGCCGTGGCGGCGCGCACGTAGGGGCGCTTCTCGTTGCCGAGAAAGACGTCCTTGAACTGGACCATGCCCGAATTGGTGAAGAGCAGCGTGGGATCGTTTGCGGGCACGAGGGGGCTCGAGGGCACGATGGTGTGGCCCTTGGATTCGAAGTACTGCAGGAACCTGCTTCGGATTTCGCTGCTTTTCATCGCGGTACTGGGTTTACGTGATATTCACTCGTCCCCGGCCGGGCCTTTCAGAACCTTGCCGATCGCCTCGAGGCTGAACCCCCTGGACTGGAGGAAGCGGGCCTGCCGCGCCCGTTCCGCCGGCGTGCGGGGAACGCGCCCGAACTTCTTCGCCCACACCGCCCGACAGCTCGCCTCGTCCAGCCGCCGCGCCTCGCTCAAGGCCGCCTCAGCCAGCGGGCCCGCAACGCCCTTCTCCTTGAGCTCCTGGGCGATGCGCAGGCTCCCGTAGCGGCCGCCGCGGGAGGCGAGGAGCTGCTCCACGTAGCGCCGCTCCGAGAGCCAGCCTTCCCTCTCCAGGCAATCCAGCAACGCCTCCAGGTCGTCCTCTTCGTCGGCGTGGGGGGCGAGCTTGCGCTTAAGCTCCGCCCGGGTATGCTCCCGGCGGGCGAGTAGCCTCAGGGCCCGGTCCCGCAGCGTGGCCGCCACGGCCCCTCATCCCCCCGGGCCGCCCGCTTCAGGCCGTGGCCGCCTCCGCCTCGGGCGCCTTTACCCCGGCCGCCTCCCGGATCTTCATCTCGATCTCCCGGGCGATTTCGGGATGCTCCTTCAGGTACTCCCGGCAGTTGTCCTTGCCCTGGCCGATTTTTTCCCCCTTGTAGGCGTACCAGGCGCCGGACTTCTCCAGCACCCGGTAGCTCACCCCCAGGTCCACGATCTCCCCTTCCCGGGAGATGCCTTCGCCGTAGAGGATGTCGAAATCCGCCTGGCGAAAGGGCGGCGCCACCTTATTTTTGACCACCTTGGCCCGGGTCTCGTTGCCGATCACCTCTTCGCCCCGCTTGATGGAGCCGGTGCGCCGGATGTCGATGCGCACCGAGGCGTAGAACTTGAGGGCATTGCCGCCGGTGGTGGTCTCCGGGTTGCCGAACATGACCCCGATCTTCATCCGGATCTGGTTGATGAAGACCACCAGGGTGTTGGAGCGCTTGATGTTGGCGGTGAGCTTGCGCAGGGCCTGGGACATGAGCCGGGCCTGGAGGCCCATCTGGGGCTCGCCCATCTCCCCCTCCAGCTCCGCCCGGGGCGTGAGGGCCGCCACCGAGTCCACCACCACCACGTCCACGCTGCCCGAGCGCACCAGCATGTCGGCGATCTCCAGGGCCTGCTCGCCGGAATCCGGTTGGGAAATGAGGAGATTGCCCACGTCCACGCCCAGCTTGCCGGCGTAGACGGGGTCGAGGGCGTGCTCCGCGTCGATGAAGGCGGCGATGCCGCCCTGCTTTTGCGCTTCCGCGATCACCTGGAGCGCCAGGGTCGTCTTGCCGGAGGACTCCGGGCCGTAGATCTCCACGATCCGGCCCCGGGGCAGCCCGCCCACCCCCAACGCGATGTCGAGCCCGAGGGAGCCGGTGGACACCACCTGGATGTCCCGGGCCACCTCGGCCTCCCCCATGCGCATGATGGAGCCTTTGCCGAACTGTTTTTCGATCTGCGACAGCGCCGCCGCCAACGCCTTGCTCTTGTGGTCGTCCATGGATGCCCGTCCCTCGCGAACCGGATGATGGGAAAAACAAAAATTATGGCATAAGCGTCCCCAGGCGTCAGGTGATGGCGCTGCATGCCGTGGCCCGATTGCCGGGGATCTTCGTGAAATGTCCGGGCTACCGCATCCAGGCCCAGGCCGTGAGCCCGAGGGCCGCGGCGGCCGCGATCCACAGGCCCACGATGACCGCGGCGGCGACCCGGGAAACCGGCTTCCCTCCGGCGAAGGCGCCGGCGGCCCGGTCGCGGCACTCCGCCAGCACGTCGGCGGGCACCATGCGCAGGGCCAGCAGGATAGCGAGGGGCAGCAGGACCGCCTCGTCCAGGTAGCCCAGCACCGGTACGAAGTCGGGGATCAGATCGATGGGGCTCAAGGCATAGGCCACGATGAGGCCCACGAGAAGCTTGGCGTACCAAGGGGTGCGGGGATGCCGGGCGCACAGATAAAGGGCGTAGACTTCCCGCTTGAGTGCCCGGGCCCAGGCGCGCCACGATTCGCGGCAAGCTCGGTTCATCTACCTCCTCGGGCGCAGCGGGCGATTCCGTCCAGGGCCGCTTCTACCGCCTGCCGGCGCACGGCCTCCCGGTCTCCAGAGAAGCAATGGGTTTCGACCCGGGTAGACCCCTCCCGAACCGCCCAGGCGATGCACACCGTGCCCACCGGCTTCTCCCGCGTGCCGCCGGTGGGGCCGGCGATGCCGCTCACCGCCACCGCCACCTGGGCGCGGCTGCGCTCGAGGGCCCCTTGCGCCATCTCCCTCACCGCTTCTTCCGACACCGCGCCGTGGGCCGCCAGGGTGCTCGGGCGCACGCCCAGCAGCTCCTCCTTGGCCGCGTTCGAATAGACGACGAAGCCCCGGTCGAACCAGGCCGAGGCGCCGGGCACCGTGGTCACCGCCTGGGCGATCCAGCCCCCGGTGCAGGACTCGGCGGTGACCAGCATCCAGCCCGCCCCCTGGAGGGCCCGGCCCGCTTCTTCCGCCAGCCGCAGGAGTTTCGCGTCCATGCCGCCTACCCCGTGAGGGCCCGCCAGGCCGCCAGGGCGAGGAGCGTGTAGAACGCCGCGATCACGTCGTCCAGCATGACCCCGAAACCGTTCTGGAACCGCCGCTCCAAGCGGCGGATGGGCGGAGGCTTCGCCACGTCGAACAGGCGAAAGAGGAGGAAGGCGAACGCCTGCCAGAGAAGGGCTTGCGGCGTAAAAGAGAGCACCAGCAAAAACGCCGTCATCTCGTCCCACACCATGCCGCCGTGGTCATGGGCCCCCAAGGCGCGCCCCGCCCGGTCGCACGCCCATACGCCCAGAAGGAACATGAGCGCGACGAGCACCAGCAACCCGGCGTCGCCCATCCTCGGCGCAAGCCACTGGTAGGCCGGCAGCATGGCCAGGCTGGCGAAGGTGCCCGGGGCCGCGGGGATCTTGCCCAGCCCGAAGCCGAAGGCGATGAGCTGGGCCGGATCTGCCCCCAGTTCCCGCCAGGAAGGGACCTTTCCCGAGTCAGCGGAAGTGGTCAAACCCCATCCTCTCCAGGGTGATCGGCGCGCCGTCCTCCCCCCGGAGGGTGAAGCCGCGCTCCCCCGTGATGCGCCCGATGGGGGTGAGGGGCAGCCCCAGCTCCCGTCCCAGGTCCTCGATCAGCCGGCGAACTCCCGGCGGGGCGGTGAACAGCAGCTCGTAGTCGTCGCCCCCCGCCAGCATGCATTGGGCGGCGAGCCGGCGGTCGGCGAGGCGCGCCATCACCGCCGAGCGGGGCAGCCGGGAGAATTCCAGGACGGCGCCCACCTCCGAGCGCTCCAAGATGTGCCCCAAATCCTGGGCGAGGCCGTCCGACACGTCGATGGCGGCGTGGGCGATGCCGCGCAGGGCCATGCCCAACGCCACCCGGGGGGTAGGGGTGTCCAGGCGGGCGAGACAGAAGGCCGCGTCGTGGGGGTCGAGGGCGAGGCGCCGTCGCAGATGGGCCAGCGCCAGGGCCGCGTCGCCCACGGTGCCAGATATCCAGATGTCATCGCCCGCCTTGGCCCCGTCGCGCCGCAGCGCTTCCCCGTCCGGCACCTCGCCCAGCACCGTGACGCACACGTTGAGGGGACCGTGGGTGGTGTCGCCCCCCACCAGATCCACGCGGAATTGGGCCGCCAAGTCCATGAAACCCCGGGCGAACGCGCCCACCCACTCCTCGTCCGGCTCGGGCAGGGCCAGGGCCAGCAGGGTCCAGCGGGGCTGGGCCCCCATGGCCGCCAGGTCCGACAGGTTCACCGCGAGGGCCTTGCGGCCCAGCTTCTCGGGATCGGCGTCGAGGAAGAAATGCCGCCCGGCCACCAGCATGTCCGTGGACACCACCAGCTCCTGGCCGGGGGTCGGTTTCATGAGGGCCGCATCGTCCCCCACGCCCAACACGGCGCCGGGGGCGGGATGGGTAAAAAAACGGCGTATCAGGTCGAACTCGGAAACCATGCGGCAGAGCGCGTCTCAGGATGCATATTCGCGGCCGTGGGCGCCTTCGGGGAAGATGAATTTGCATTATTTTACGTGGGCCGGCGCCTGCACAGGGGCCGATTTGCTTCTATCCTTGTAGAAGGAGACGCGCCCGATGCGCGGTCCGACGGGGTCCTCGATGGTCCTTTGCGGCGGGCCATCCGGTGGATGATTCCGCAGGTCCCTGCAATGCATTTCGGGTGTCGGCCTTCCGCCTGCCCTCGGGAGGAATCGCCATGGGAAGAACCGGCACGGGAAAGATCCCGTTGATCGTCCTTGCCTTGTCCGCCATCGGGCTGAGCGGCGAGGCCTGGGCCGACGGCCTGCGCTGGCCGGGGGAGCCGTCGCCCTGGGCACCGTCCCTCTCCTCTCCTGCATCCCCAAGCGGCCTTTCCTGGCCCGGGGACATGGGTCTGAATCGACCCGCGACAGCGGGACCCAGGCTCGGCATTCCACCGGAGCGCTCCCTCGGGCTGGGCGCCCACCGCTTTATGGCCCCAGGCCGCAGCCTGCGGGATCCCATAGGATCGATGGAGCAGGGCGTGTCTCTCACCCGCCAAGGTCGGGACGGATGGTGGTGGACGGCGACACCCTTCCTCGGCGCTTCCCGGGAGGGAGCGGCCGGCTGGGGCCCGATCTACGCCTACGGCGCCGTGCTCTCCGCCGCCCGGGAGGTGTCGGCCGGACGGCGCATCGGTCTGGGGGTGGGCGTGTTCGACCGCCTGGACCGGCTCTGGGCCTTTCCCTTCCTCGCGGTGGACTGGCAGTTCACCGAACGGCTGCGGCTCACCAACCCCCTCGCCACGGGGCCCACCGGGCCCGCCGGGCTCGAGCTCAAATACCGCCTCTCCGACGCATGGGAGATCGGCGCCGGCGGCGCCTACCGCAACGCCCGCTTCCCCCTGGACGCGACGGGGCTCGCTCCCTACGGGGTCGGCGAGGAACGGGGCGTGGCGGCGTTCCTGCACCTCGCCCGCAGCCTGGGCCCGCGTTTCAGCGTGGACGTGTACGCCGGCGCGCTTCTGGGCGGCGAGCTCAGGCTGGAGAACAGTGCCGGGATCGAGCTCTACAACGAGGAGCTGGCGCCAAGCCCCGTGTTCGGCTTCAGCCTGACGGGCCGCTTCTGACCCCTGCCCCCGTCCGGCCGGGCCGTCCCGAGGACCGCGACACCGTATAATCGGCGGCTGGCTTCCGGCCGCCCCCATGGTTCGCAAGCGCCTGCGCATCTCCCAGCTCTCCGCCCGCGACTTGCTCTTCGCGGTGGCGCCCCTCGTCTTCGCTGTCGCCGCGGGGCTGTGGCTCGCCTACCAGTTCGTGAAGCCCGCGCCGCCGGACACCCTGGTGATCACCACCGGCGATCCGGAAGGCGGTTACCACCATTTCGCCCTGCGCTACCGGGAGATTCTCGCCCGGGACGGGGTCAGGCTGGAGATCGAGACGTCCGGCGGCTCGCTGGAAAACGTGGCGCGGCTGATGAACGAGGACTCGCCCGTGGAAGTGGGCTTCGTCCAGGGCGGCACCGGTTCGGCGGCCAACGCGCCCAACTTGGTGTCGCTGGGGACCATGTATTACGAGCCGTTGTGGGTGTTTTACCGGGCACCGCGCGAGATCACCCGCCTCACCGAGTTGCGCGGCAAGCGCATCGCGGTGGGCGGCGATCTTTCCGGTACCCGGGCGCTGGCCCTCATGCTCCTAGCGGTGAACCATGCCACCCAGCCCCCCACCCGACTCGTGTTCCAAGGGAGCAACGCTGCCACCGAGCTCCTGCTCCAGGGGAAAATCGACGCCTTGTTTGTGGTGGGCTCCCCCGAAGCCCCCGTGATCCGGCGGCTGCTCGCGTCCCCGGGCGTGCGGCTCATGAGCTTCGACCGGGCGGAAGCCTATACCCGCCGCTTCCCCTTCCTCACCCAGGTGGTGCTGCCCCAAGGGGCCCTCGACCTGGCCCGGGATCTTCCCGCGAGGGACGTGACCCTCCTCGCCCCCTCGGCGACCCTGGTGGCCAAGGATAGCCTGCACCCGGCCCTCGCCTACCTGCTGCTGCGGGCCGCCACCGAGGTCCACGGAGAGCCGGGCCTCTTCGCCCGCCCCGGGGAATTCCCGTCGGGAAAAGACACGGACTTTCCCTTGAGCGACGAGGCCCGGCGCTACTATCGCTCCGGCCCGCCTTTCCTCCAGCGCTATCTTCCCTACTGGGCGGCCAACCTGGTGGACCGCCTGTGGGTGATGCTTTTGCCCATCGTGGCCCTGGCCATCCCGCTTTCCCGCATCGTGCCGCCCCTTTACGCCTGGCGGGTGCACTCGCGCATCTACAAGTGGTACGCCAAGCTCAAGGCGGTGGAGCTGGACCTGGAGGAGGAACGGGACCCGGGCAAGCTGCGGGAATTACTGGAGCGGCTGGACGCCATTGAGGAGGCGGTCAACCGCATCCCCATGCCCCTCGCCTACACCGACCGGCTCTACACGTTTCGCCTTCACATCCACCTGGTGCGCCGGCGCATCGCGCTGGCACTGGCGCGGGAAAGAAGCGATGTCCTGCCCATCGATTAATGAGTCTCCGGTAAATGGTCGGTGAACCATTTACCGCTGTCCCCCTCCCCCTTTTCCCGGTTTTCGCGCGGCGAACGGTAAAATGGCGCTTCGAGCGGGCTTCCCCCCTCTTCCCATGGCGCTCCTGAAAACCACCCTGCTCTTCATTCTCACGGCCGTCGCGGAGATCGTCGGCTGCTATCTCCCCTACCTCTGGCTGCGCCAGGGCGGCTCGCCCTGGCTGCTCCTCCCGGCGGCGGCGAGCCTCGCCCTGTTCGCCTGGCTCCTCACCCTGCATCCCACGACGGCCGGGCGCGTCTACGCCGCCTATGGGGGCGTCTACGTCTTCACCGCTCTTTTCTGGCTTTGGGCGGTGGACGGGGTGGTGCCGGACCGCTGGGACCTGCTGGGAGGCCTAGTGGCCCTCGCCGGAATGGCCGTCATCATGTTCGGGCCGAGGGCGGCGTGAGCTTCCTGGAGACCTGGGAGCTCATGAGCTACGTGGTCACCGTGATCGGCCTGCCGTTCGCCATCGCGGTGTTCCTCATCGAACAGCGCAAGGAGCGGGAAAACGAAGAGGAGGAGGTCTACCAGCTCCTCTCCAACGCCTACACGGATTTCCTCAAGCTGGTGATCGACCACCCGGATCTCAAGCTCATGTCCCAGGAGCCGACGCCCAACCTTTCCGAGGAACAGCGGGAACGCATGCTGGTCATCTTCAATATGCTCATTTCCCTGTTCGAACGGGCTTACCTCCTCGCCTATGAGGAGAACATGCCGGAGAAGAAGCGCCGCCGCTGGAATTCCTGGGAAGACTTCATGCGGGAGTGGTGCCGGCGGGAGGATTTCCGCCAGCTCCTTCCCTGGCTGCTCCAGGGCGAGGACGAGGAGTTCGCCGCCTACATCCTGAAGCTCTCCCGGGAAGAGGCGGCCCGCGCCGCCGGGGCTTCGCCCGCCTGAGGCGCCACATGACTTCGAGCCGTCGCTCCCCTTCGTCCTCGCCCCGGAAAGCCGCCGGGGCGCCGTCGCCCAAGGGATTCGCCGTCCGGCGGGTCTACGATCCGCCCCGGGAAGAGGACGGGCTGCGGGTGCTGGTGGACCGGCTCTGGCCCCGGGGCTTGAGCAAGGACGCTGCCCGGGTGGACCTGTGGCTTAAGGACATCGCCCCTTCGGACGCCCTGCGCAAATGGTACGGCCACGACCCGGCCCGCTGGGACGAGTTCCGCCGCCGCTATTTCTCGGAGCTGGAGGCCCGCCGGGAACGACTGGAGGAGCTCAAGGAGCGCGCCCGCCGCGGGCGCGTGACGCTCCTCTTCGGCGCCCGGGACGAGGAGCGCAACAACGCAGTGGCGCTGCGCCAGTACCTGGAATCTGGACGGCGATGAAGATCTTCGACAGCCACTTCCACATCATCGATCCGCGCTTTCCCTTGTCGCCCAACGACGGCTACCTGCCCGAGGCGTTCACCTGCGCGGACTATCTGCGGCGCATGGAAGGGGTGGCGCTCGCGGGCGGCGCCGTGGTCTCGGGGTCGTTCCAGGGCTTTGACCAGGGTTACCTCAAGGCGGCCCTGGCAGAGCTGGGCCCGCGCTTCGTGGGGGTGACTCAGTTGCCCGCCGGCGCCACCGACGAGGAGATCCTGGCGCTCGACGCCGCCGGGGTGCGGGCGGTGCGTTTCAACCTGCGCCGGGGCGGTTCCGAGGCCCTGGAAAAGCTCGAAACCCTCGCCTGGCGCGTGCACCGCCTCGCCCGCTGGCACGTGGAGCTCTACGTCGACGCGCGGGAACTGCCGCCCCTCGCCGGCAGGCTGGTGCGCCTGCCTGCGGTGAGCATCGATCACCTGGGGCTTTCCCGCGAAGGCTTCCCCACCCTGCTGCGCCTGGCGGAGCGGGGCGTGCGGGTCAAGGCGATGGGCTTCGGGCGCGGAGACCTGGACGTACCCCGGGCGCTCAGGGACCTCTGCGCCGCCAACCCCGATGGGGTCATGTTCGGCACCGATCTTCCCTCCACCCGCGCCCCCGTGCCCTACCGGGACGAGGACCTGCGGCGGGTGCTGGACGCCCTGGACGAGGGCCAGGCGCGCAAGGTTTTATGCGACAACGCCCTCGCCTTTTACCGGCCGTGGGCTGCGGCATCATCGAGCCCGGTCAGCTCACCGCAAGCGAAAGGAGAAGCGTCGTGAAGGAATCCCTGAAACCTGGTATCGAGCACGAGTTCCGCTATCGGGTGCCCGAGTCGAAGACGGTGCCCGCCCTGTACCCCGAGTCGCCGGAATTCCAGGCAATGCCCCGGGTCTTCGCCACCGGATTTCTGGTGGGTCTCATCGAGTGGGCCTGCATCCGAGCTATCAACCCCTACCTGGACTGGCCGCGGGAGATGACGGTAGGCACCCACGTCGACCTGAGCCACGAGGCGGCGACCCCGCCAGGGCTGGAAGTGCGGGTACGGGTCAAGCTGATCGAGGTGGACGGCCGCAGGCTCGCGTTCGAGGTGGAGGCCGACGACGGCCTGCAGGTGGTGAGCCGCGGCACCCACCAGCGCTTCGTGATCGACGCCGAGCGGTTCAACGAGCGGATGCGGCACAAGGCCGCGTCGGCGAGATAGGGGCCCCTCTCATGTCCTACCTCGACGACCCCCGCGTCTTCTTCGCCGCCGAGCGCACCCTACTCGCCTGGACCCGCACCAGCCTCACCTTGATGGCGTTCGGCTTCGTGATCGAGCGCTTCGGGCTATTCCTGCACATGCTGGCGGCGGACCCCACCCGGCCGATTGAGCGCGGCGTATCGTTCTGGGTGGGGGTGGCGTTTATCGTCCTCGGCGTCATCACTGCCCTCGTCTCCACCGCCCAGTACCGCCGGGTGATCCGCCAGTTGAAACCCGTGGAGATCCCGGAGCGCTACTGGTACAACGCCGGGGTTGTCACCAACCTCGCCCTCGCCGCCCTGGGGCTGGCGATCACCCTGTACCTGCTTTCCGGCCTGTGAAACCCCCTGGCCGTTTCGGGGGCTGGCGGCTTACCATTGATGCGACCGAGCAACGCGGCAGGGAGCCCGTGAGCGTCCACGAGGACATCGCCCGCACCATCCTGGCGGGTTTCGACAAGCACTACCGCCTGTTCCGGGAGGCGAGCGCCCGGGCCAAGGAGCGCTTCGAGAACGCCGACTGGGCGGCGGCCCGGGAAGCCCAGCGGCTGCGTATCCAGATGTACGACCAGCGGGTGGCGGAGGCGGTGGCGGCGGTGCGCCAGCGCTTCCCCGGCGCCGGGGACGAATCCCTGTGGCCCCGCATCAAGCTCGCCTACATCGGGCTGCTCTACGAGCACCGGCAGCCCGAGTGCGCGGAGACGTTCTACAACTCGGTGGCGTGCCGGGTGCTGCACCGGCGCTACTTCCACAACCAGTTCATCTTCTGGCGCCCGGCCATCTCCACCGAGTACCTGGAGGGAGACGCCCCCACCTATCGCTGCCACTACCCGACCGCCCGGGGGCTGCGGCGCACGGTGACGGACATCCTCCTGAGCTTCGGGCTGCGCAATCCCTTCGAGGACCTGGGGCGGGACGTGGGCCTGCTGCTGCAGGCCCTGGAGGAACGCTTTCCCTCCCCCTGGCAGCTCCAGCCCAATTTCCAGCTCCAAGTGCTCTCCTCCCTCTTTTTCCGCAACAAGGGAGCCTACATCGTCGGGCGCGCCATCAACGGCAACCGCCAGTACCCGTTCGTGGTGCCCCTGCTGCAAAACGAGCGGCGGGAGCTCTACGTGGACACGCTCCTCCTCGAGCCGTCCCACATCGCGGTGCTGTTCAGCTTCGCCCGCGCCTACTTCATGGTGGACATGGAGGTGCCCTCGGCCTACGTGGCTTTCCTGCGGGAGCTGCTCCCGGAAAAGCCCCCGGCGGAGATCTATACCCTGCTCGGGCTGCAGAAGCACGGCAAGACCCTCTTCTACCGGGACTTGCACCACCACCTGGAGCATTCCAGCGACAACTTCTGCGTCGCCCCGGGCATCCGCGGGCTGGTGATGCTGGTGTTCACCCTGCCCTCCTACCCGTACGTGTTCAAGGTCATCCGGGACACCTTCGGCCCACCCAAGGACATGGACCGGGAGACGGTCAAGGAGAAATACCTGATCGTGAAGTACCACGACCGGGTCGGGCGCCTCGCCGACACCCTGGAGTACTCCGACGTGGCGCTGCCGGTGGCCCGCTTCGATCCGGAGCTCCTGGAGGAACTCAAGCACAATTGCGCCTCCAGCGTGGAGTTCGAGGCCGACAAGATCATCATCCGGCACATGTACATCGAGCGGCGCATGGTGCCGCTCAACCTCTACCTGGAAGACGCGGACGAGGCGCGCTTGCGGCACGCCATTCAGGAGTACGGCCAGGCGATCAAGGACCTGGCCGGGGCCAACATCTTTCCCGGGGATCTCCTGCTCAAGAATTTCGGCGTCACCCGCCACGGCCGGGTGGTGTTCTACGACTACGACGAGATCGCCTACGTGACCGACTGTGCCTTCCGGGCTCTTCCCGAAGCGCGCACGCCCGAAGAGGAGCTCGCCGCCGAGCCCTGGTACGGGGTGGGGCAGAACGACGTGTTTCCGGAACAGTTCGCCCGGTACGTGTTCACCGATCCCCGCGCCAGGACGATCTTCCTGGAGCTGCATCCCGAGCTCGTGGACCCGGCGTTCTGGCGGGAGAAGCAACGGCGCCTCCTCCAGGGCATCCAGGAAGACGTCTTCCCCTACCCGGAGTCGCTGCGCTTCTGCCGCCGCGCCCGGCCGTCACGGACGGCGGCGAGCCGGCGGGCCGCCCGGGCGGGCGCGGCCTAGATGGAAACCCGGGAGCCCAGGGCGCGGTCAACCGCAAGGAGCACCTCCCGATGACCGGCGCGAAGAACAGGTAAGCACCCCATTGCAGCGGAACCCCAGTGACGACCCTCGGCCAGCGTTTCCTGAAATTCTTCCTCCATCTCGCCCTCGGGCTCGCCGTCTTCGCCGCCCTCATGATGGGGGTGGGCTACTGGATCTATTCCAGCTACCAGCGCGGGGTGGAAGCTTCCGCCTTCGTGCAAGCTTTAGCCCAGGTCGAGCGGGAGAGCGACCCGGCGACCCTCGCCCGGGCCCTGGCCCAGGGCCTGGATCGGGCGAGCGCGGAGGATGCAGAACTCACTGTGTTCTGGCTCGAGCAGCGGGCCCACCAGGGGGCGATTCCGGCCCTCTACTTCATGGGGCTGTACGCGGAAAAGGCAGGCTGGCGGGACCGGGCGCTGGAGTTCGTCTCCGCCGCTGCCCTGGTGGGACGGGTCGACGCGGCCCGTTGCGGGTCCCCTGAGGCGATGGGGGCGGTCGAACAGCTCGAGTCCCGCCTCAACCTCGGCGCTGCGTTCGAGTTGTTGCGCCAGGACCCGGGGCGTCGGGTGCGGCTGGTGCAATGGGCCCTCGACTACGAAGAGGCGCACCGCAGCCGTCCCCGGGCGGCCTGGATCTGCGGCGCCTCGCCTGCGAACCCCGCGGCGGAGGCCGCCTGGCCCCGCCGCCGCAGCGAGGTGCGCGCCGAGTTCGAGCGCCGGTTCGCCACCTGAGCGCCCAGGCCCCATGACGAGCACCGTCTACGCCATCGCGGCAGCTTCCGCCGCCCTCGGGCTCGTGGCGTTTGCAGGCGGCCTGCGGGCGGCGTTGCGCCGTCGCCCCCTCGCCTCCCTGTCGTGGATCGCTTCCGCCTTGCTCGCCTTGGCAATTGGGGCGCTGTTCGCAACCCTCGCCGTCGCCACCCTGGGCTACCAGGCCCTCGTCCGGGAAGAAACCGCGGCGTGGATCTCGGTCACGCCCATCGGGCCCCAGCGATTCGAGGCGCGGGTGCGGCTCCCCGATGGGAAGGAGCACACCTTCCAGCTCGCCGGCGACGAGGTCTACGTGGACGCCCACATCCTCAAGTGGAAGCCCGTCGCCAATCTGCTCGGGCTGCACACCGCCTACGAGCTTTCCCGCATCGCCGGGCGCTACGCTGTCCTGGAGCAGGAGCGCACCGCCCCGCGCACCGTCTATTCCCTGGCCGAGGACAAGCCGGTAGACCTGTTCCTCTTGCGCCGGCGCTACGCCCTCCTCGCTCCCCTGGTGGACGCGGAATACGGCTCGGCCACCTTCGTGACGGTGAGCCGCCCGGCCGAGTTCGAGATCAAGGTATCCGCGAGCGGGCTGCTGGTGCGCGAAGCTCAACCGGCGTCGCGATGATTTCGTCATTGAAACGCGGGCGCCGGAGCGTTCCCCGTCGGGTTCCCGGTCCTGTCCCCCGGAGGCCCGTCACCGGGCTTTTTCCTGCACCCACCGGCTCAGGTCGTCCAGCAGCGCGGCGATCGCCCGCTGGAAGCCCGCGACCGCCCCCGGCGCGTCGTAGCTCGCCGCCGGCGCGGCTTGGTCGAAGGTCCTGCGGGCCAGCAGCCGCCGGCTGCGCCGGTCCACCAGCTCGGCGGTCAGGCGCACCCGGGCCACGCCGGGCGCGCCGGCGGCGTCGTGGTAGAGCTCGGTGAGCGTGGTGTTGAGCATCAGCTCCCCGTCCACGCCCGAAGTGCTGAGCGCCACGCTGGAGAAGGCCCCCGCCGCTTCCAACCGCGCCGCCAGAAGCCGCGTGAACGCCTGCCCGGGCCGCTCGGTCCAGAAGGCATACTGGTAGTAGCCCCGGGTGCCGGGGGCCCGGCTGAAGGCGATGGACGCGGTGTCGTAGAAGCTCTTCACTTCGGTGGGGGCCACCAGCAGCCGGGGGGACGCCCCTTGCGCCCGCGCCAGCGAGGCGGAAGGGGAAGCCCCGTCCCCCAGGACGTAATAGACGGCGGGCTGCTCCCGCAGCGTCATGCATGCCGAAAGCATGAGGAGCAGGGCAAGCCCGGCGAGCGCCGCCCCCGCCCTTGGGGTTCGCCTCATCGCTTCTCCCCCGGCCCCAGCTCGCCCGCGTGGGGGCCGAACAGCACCGCGCGGGGGTCTTCCAGCCGCCGCGCGGTGCGGGAAAGGGAATCCGCGGCCGCCCGCAGCTCCCGGGCGGTCGCCTGCAACTCCAGGTTCCCGGTGTCGGAGAGGCGCTCCAGATGGCCCGCCACCGCCCCGAGGTCCCGCTCCAGGGAAACCAGGCGCTTCCGCGCCTCGGCCAGGGTTTGCCTCGCCTCGGCCAGGGCCTCCTTCGTTCCCTGGGCAATTTCGCCCACGTGGTGATCCAGCCCCTTGGCCGCCCGGCTGACCGTGGCGCCGGCGGCGGTGAGTTCTCCGGCGGCCTGGGTCACGGCGAGGAGGGCTTCCCGCAGGGCCGGGGCCTGCTGCTCGAGCTGCAGGGTGAGGTTCTCCAGGTTGGACAAAGTGCCCCGGATCCGGGCGACGTTGTCGTCGGTGAGCACGAGCTGCAGTTGCTCCAGGGTCTTGACCCCCTCTTCGGCGAAACGGCTCAGGGCGTCGGTCACTTCCTGGGTGCCCTCGGCCTCGGCGATCACCGGGTACGGCAAGCCCGGGGGCGGCTCGGTGTTGGGCGGGCTCTTCTCATCGGTGTTGATGAGATGGATGGCCGCCAGCCCGGTCACCAGGTTGCGCACGATGGTGGCCTGGGTGCTCTTGCGCACCGGCGTGTCCGCGGCGACGCGGATCACCACCCGCACCGCGTTCACGTCCCCCTCTTCGATCTGATACCTCGCCACGTATCCCACCTTGATGCCCCTCATCTTCACGTCGCTGTTGACCTGCAGACCGTCCAGGGATTGGTGGCGGAAAAAGACGAGGAACGGCTTGGTGTCCCGCTCCAGCCCGGCCCGGTTGAGCCAGAGAATGAAGACCACCAGGGCGGCCGCCAGGACCAGGATCACGATGCCGACGAGGGCGTAGCGGGCTTGGGGTTCCATGGATCTTCTCAGCGCATCAAGTCCTGTCGGGAGTGAAAGTACTCCCGCACCCAGGGATCGTCCACCCGGGCGACTTCCTCCACCGGCCCGTCCGCCAGGAGCTTTCCGTCCCCCAGGACCAGCACCCGCCGGGCGATGCCGAACAGGGTGTCCAGGTCGTGGGTGACGAGGAGCACCGTGATCCCCAGGTTCCGGTTGAGGAACTGGATCAGCCGATCGAAACCCCGGGCGGTGACGGGATCCAGCCCCGAGGTCGGCTCATCCAGGAACAGGATCTCCGGATCCAGGGCCAGGGCCCGGGCGAGGGCCGCCCGCTTGCGCATGCCGCCCGAGAGCTCGCTCGGCATCTTGGCTGCCGCCGAGCTGGGCAGCCCCGCCATCGCCAGCTTGATGCGCACCAACGGCTCGATCAGGGCGTCCGGAATGTCGGTGTGTTCCTTGATCGGCACCGCGATATTCTCCGCGACCGAGAGGGAGGAGAACAGGGCCCCGTCCTGGAATAGCATCCCGAAACGACGGCGCGTCTCTTCCAGCTCCCGCTCGGAGGCGCTCCAGACCTCGGTGCCCAGCAGCCGCACCCGCCCCGCGGCGGGTTTGAGCAGGCCGATGATCTCCCGCACCAGCACCGATTTGCCGGAGCCGCTGGCGCCGATCAGGGCCGCGAGCTCCCCCCGCCGCACCTGGAACGACACCCCGTCGTGCACCGTGGCCGCGCCGAACCGGGTGACCAGGTCTTCCACCTCCACCACCGCCTCCGCCCCGGGCGGGGCGGCCGGCGTCTCCTGCAGGACGGCGGCCGAAGGGATCATCAGATGCCCAGCTCCACGAACAGCACCGCGAACCCGGCATCCAGCAGGATCACCGAGACGACGCACTGCACCACCGTAGAGGTGGTGGCCGCGCCGACGCTGCGGGCGTCGCGCTTGACCGCCATCCCCATGCGGCAGCCGATCAGGGCGATGAACAGAGCGAACACCGGCGCCTTGGCGAGCCCTACCCACACGTGCTTCACGGCGAGCACACTCTGCAGGCGGTCGAGGAAGGTAGGCACAGAGATGCCGAGCCGCAAGTCGGCGATCAGCATGCCGCCCAAGATGCCCATCACGTCGCCCAGAAAGGTGAGCAGGGGCAAGGCCACCACGATGGCGACGAGCCGGGGGATGACCAGCACTTGGATGGGGGAAAGTCCCAGGGTGCGGATGGCGTCGATCTCCTCGGTCACCTTCATGGTGCCGAGCTGGGCGCAGAAGGAGGCGCCGGTGCGCCCGGCCAGGATGATGGCGACGATGATGGGGGAGAGCTCCCGGGACATGGCGAGCCCCACCCCGTCCACCACGAAGATGTTGACGCCGAAGCGCTCGATCACGATGCCCAGGAGATAGGCGAACACCACGCCGATCAGGAAAGTGACCATGGCCACGATGGGGATGGCGTCCACCCCCACGGTCTCCAGATGGGACACCGTCTCGCGAGCGCGGAACGCGCGGGGTTTCGCCGCCACCCGGGCGAACTCTGCCGCCACCTGGCCCAGGAACGCGGTCATGCCCCGCAAGGCCTCGTACAGGTCCAGGGCGGCGCGGCCGATCTTCTCCACCGGCCCCAGGTGGGTCGTAGGCGGGCAGGCGGCGCTTTGCTCGAGCCGTTCCGATACCAACGTCATGACGCTCAGGTGCCGGGGAGCGAAGCGCTTGAGCTCGATGCGCTCCCGATCGAGGCCGCGGGCGGCCAGAAACTGCCAGATCACCGCTGCGCCGGAGGTGTCCAGGGCCTCCAGGCGGCTGCCGTCCAGGGCGGCGAGGGGCAGGGCTGCCACCTGGTCCAGCGCGGGCGCGATGCGGGAGAGCTGGGGCAGCCGCCACGCGCCCATCAGGTGCAGCGTCGCGCCGCCCTCGCCGGGCTCGAGGCGCAACCACGGGCTGCCGTCGGTCATGACTGGGCGCCGGTCACCGGTCCGAAAAAACGCCGGCTAGTTTAGCCCGGTTCCTCCCCGTTTGTCGCCCCGCGGGAGCCAGCGGCTCCCGCGCCGCCTATTCCTCGCCCCCAGAAAAAAAGAGCGGGCCGAAACCCGCTCAAGCTCGACGTCCCAGGGAAAAGTTCAGGCCACGGCGGGCGCTTTATCCCGCGTTGGCCCGCGCCGCATCCCGGGCGATCCCCGTCCCGGTGGACCGCTGGGGTAACTCCTTGACGCTTGGATCCGGGATACGCGCGGTTTCCAGCCGGTAGCCGAAGTTGTACACGGTGGTGAGGCGATAGCCGTTCTCGGGACGCAGGCCCAGCTTGCTGCGCAGGTGGCTCACGTGGGTGTCCAGGGTCCGGGTGGGCACATCCACGCTCTTGCCCCACACCGCTTCCAGGAGGTGCCCCCGGGAGAGCAAGCGCCCCATGTTGCGGAACAGGAACGCGGCCAGGTCGAACTCCTTCTGGGTCAGCTCCACGCGCCGGCCGTGCAGGGTCACCTCCCGCTCGTTCAGGTCCAGCACGTAGGGCGGGAACTCCAGGATCCGGGCCTCGATGCGCGGGTTAGCCCGCCGCCAGACGGCGTTCAACCGGGCGGCGAACTCCAGCGGCCGCACCGGGGGCACGATGTAGTCGTCGCCCCCGGCGTTCAGGGCGTCCGCCACGTCCCGCTCGGCGTTGCGATGGCTCACGAAGATCACCGGCATGTCGCAGGACGAGCCGCGACGCACCGCGCGCAGCACATCCACCCCGGTCATGTCGGTCAATTCCCAATCCACCAGCAGCACGTCGAAGCTCTCGCGGCCAGCGGTGACGAGGAATTGGCGGCCGCCGCCGAACACGTGGCAATCGTGCCCGGCTTTCTGCAGGCTCTGCTTGAGCTGCTCGGCCTGCTCGCGGTCGTAGACCAAAATGGCGATACGCAATTGGATACCTCCCTTCTCTTCCTAACTGGTCCGCCTCGTCCTTTGGATTGAATTTTTTTGCACCGGATTAAGTGCAAGGGCTGTGCCAGCACCCTGGCTTGCCGGCCAGGACAAGGAAAATTTTTATAATTCATGAAGATGTGAGAGGGGAGGGAACGCCTGCCTGTTTAAGAAAGGTGGGAAACCGGCCCGGCCAGCCCCGGCGGCGACTCGGCAAGTCTTGAGCCCACAAGGGAAAACAGGGAAAACGGGCGCCTTCGACGGGAAGCCGTCGGCCCTGTCGCCGCCTTCGACAGGTTAGGCGGTCCTATCGTGGGCTCGATCCCGGACGGCCAGGGAAGCCTCTGCGTGCGCTCGTCCGCCCTCCGGTCGCCTCCCACGACCACCCGCAACTGGCGCCGGGCTGGGAGAATCCACGGCGATGCCCTTGACGGGCCTATTTCAAACGGGTGGGGATCGTCACTTCGGAATGCAGGGTGCGGTGCACCGGGCACTTGTTAGCGATCTCCAGCAACCGCCCGCGCTGGGCCTCGTCGAGGGCGCCCTCGAGCTCGATCACCCGCTCGATGCGGTCCACCCTGCCCTCCTTGGTTTCGCACGTTTCGCAATCGGCCGCGTGGATCTTCTCGTGCTTAAGCTCCACCGCCACCCGCTCCAGGGGCCAGCCCTTCTGGTCGGCGTACATGCGCAGGGTCATGGAAGTGCAGGCGCCGAGGCTCGCCAGGAGTAACTGGTAGGGCGAGGGACCCGTGTCGGTGCCGCCGTAGGATTGCGGCTCGTCGGCCCGCAGCCGATGGCGTCCGGCGCAGATCGTCTGGGCGTATTTCCCGCTGCCCTCCTCTTCGACCCGCACCACCCCCTCGGGGCACGCCGGCGAGGTCTCCTGACGACTTTCACCTCGCCCCAAATACCGGCTCGCCCAGGCGGCGAGGACCCGTGCCACGTAAGCGGCGTCCTCCCGGTGCGTGATCAGGTGATCGGCCTCATCCAGGGAGACGAAGCTCTTGGGATGCTTAGCAGCCATAAACAGGCGGGCGGCGTTCTCGATGTCCACCACCGTGTCCCGGGGCGAGTGCATGACGAGGAGCGCCTTGCGCAGGTTACCGAGGCTCTTCAGGATGTTCGCCCGGGCGAGATCGTCCAGGAATTCCCGCCGGATGCGAAAGCGGCGCCCGGCGAGCTCCACCTCCGCCTCGCCCCGGGCCTCGATCTCCGCCCGGGCCGGGGCGAGCAGCCGGGCCACGTGGGCCGGCTCCGCCGGCGCGCCGATGGTGACCAGCGCCGCCGCTTCCGGGATTTCCCGGGCTGCGGCCAGCACCGCGGCGCCCCCCAGGCTGTGGCCGATGAGCAGCCGGGGGGCTTCATGCTCCCGGCGCAGGTAGGCCGCCGCGGCCACCACGTCCGCCACGTTGGAGGAGAAGCCGGTGTTGGCGAAGTCCCCCTGGCTGCCCCCCAACCCGGTGAAGTCGAAGCGCAGCACGGCGATCCCCTGGGCCTTGAGCTCGGCGCTCACCCGGGCGGCGGCCAGGCTGTCCTTGGAGCAGGTGAAGCAGTGGGCAAAAAGGGCATAGGCGATCACCTCGCCCGCCGGCAGGTCGAGGCGGGCGGCCAGGGGTTCCCCGAGGGCGCCGGGAAAGTGGATCGGCTGCATGGGAAGTTCTCCGGACGTGGGCTTCAGGTCTGCGGGATTCTCGTTAGAATAGGACCGCTTTTTACTCTTGACACGAAGGAGGGTCAACGATGGGCAAAGGCGATCGCCGCACGCGCCGAGGCAAGATCTACAATGGTTCCTACGGCGTCACCCGCCCCCGTAAAAAGAAGCAGCCGGCCCCCAAGGGCAAATAAATTCCTTCCGCGGCAGTCCCATGCCCGACTACGCGAGGGTCAAGGCCGACTGGTCGGCGCGGGGCTTTTCCTGCGACATCTGGACCGATCCGCCGGGGCGGCAGTGGATCGACTTCGTCCACGACGTGGACGAGCTGGTCATGCTGGACGCGGGCGAGCTGGAGCTCGCATTCCAGGGTAAGACCCTGCGACTGCGCCCGGGCGAGGAGGTCCTGATACCCGCCGGCGCGCGCCATAGCGTGAGAAACCCCGGGGCCGGCGAGAACCGCTGGTTCTACGGCTACCGGCGCCGCTGAAAAACGCCCCGCCGGCCCGTGGACAAATTCGACCGCATCTATCAGCTCCACCGCATCCTGCAAGGGCGCCGCAGCCCGGTATCCCTCGCCGAGCTGACAGACCGGCTGGAGTGCTCCGAACCCACGGTCTACCGGCTGCTGCGGGAGATGAAGGACTACCTGGGCGCCCCCATCGAGCACGACAAGGAGGCGGGGGGCTATGCCTACCGGCGGGACGGGGACGGGGCCGCCTACGAGCTGCCGGGACTGTGGTTCAACGCCCGGGAGCTTCAAGCCCTGCTCGTCTTCGAGCAGCTTTTCGAGTCCCTGGAGCCCGGCCTTCTTGGGGACCACCTCACGCCCCTCAAGGAGCGCATCACGGCGCTCATCCGCCACCAGCGCCTCGGGCTCACCGAGGTCGGCCGCCGCATCCGGCTCCTCGGCATGGCGGCCCGACCCGCGGGCGAGTGGTTCCACGTGCTCGCCAGCGCCACGCTCCAGCGCCGGCGGCTGCGCTTGCGCTACCACGCCCGCTCCAAGGACGAGGTCTCCGAGCGCACCGTCTCGCCCCAGCGCCTTACCCGCTACCGGGATAACTGGTACCTGGACGCCTGGTGCCACACCCGCCGGGCGCTCAGAAGCTTCTCGGTGGACCGGGTGCGCCGGGCCGAGGAGCTGGACCAGCCGGCCGAAGAGATCCCCGACGAGCGCCTCGACGAGCACCTCGCCTCGAGCTACGGCATCTTCGCAGGGCGAGCGAACCAGGTGGCCGTGCTGCGCTTCTCCCCCGAGCGGGCCCGGTGGGTGGCCGACGAGCGCTGGCATCCCAAGCAGCAGGGCCAGTTCCTGACGGACGGCCGCTACGAGCTGCAAATCCCCTTCCGAGACCCCACCGAACTCGCGATGGACATCCTGCGCTACGGGCCGGATGTGGAAGTGGTCGCTCCCGAAAGTCTGCGCGACCTGGTGGTGGAGCGCCTGAAAAAGGCGCTGGCCCAGTACGCCGCACTGAACTCCATGTAATCCGGACGCACGAGGTTGTAAGGCGATGGCGGAAACCGAGCGACCGGAAGACGGCGTGGACTGGAGGCTGACGACCTGGGAAGGGGCGCGCCGGGAGCAACTCCGGCGCTGGGCCGCCCTGCTCCTGGAGCGCATCATCCTGGCCCTGGAGGAAATGCAAGACGTGGCTGAACGGCTGTCTCAGCCGGACGCCCGCTCGAAGGCTGGCAGGGATACGCCCATAGAAAAAGGCGCCCCTGTTTGCCCCTGCCGTCGCTTGGGACCCTCGCAAGCTTGCGTTGCCCCTTCCCCGCCGTCTGAATAGAGGAAAATTTCCTTCGACCTGGGCGGCCGCTATCGCGTTTTGATCGTGAGAACCGGTAGGATTGCCGTGTGACCTGCTGGCAGCCAAGGCCGTCATGACAAATTCTTGCAAAGAGAATGCCCGTGTCCGCTGAATGGATCGCCCTGATCTTCCTGATCGCCGGAGGGCTCGCCGCCTGGTGGGTTCGCGGCCTGCTGGCAAAGACCGCGGCTGCGGCTCTGGAAGCGCGCCTGGCATCCGCGGAGCAGCAGCTCGCGGAGAGGACCCGCGAGATCGAAGCGCTCAGGGCCGAGCAGGCGCGCTCGGCGCAAGCGTTGCGGGAAGAGTCCGAGCGGCGGGTGGCGGCCGAAGAGCGGCTCGCCGCCGAGCGCCGGGCGGCCGAAGAAAAACTCAGGCTTCTGGAGGAAGCCCGAACCGCCCTCTCCGACGCCTTCAAGGCCCTCTCCGCCGAAGCGCTCCAGAGCAACAACCAGTCCTTCCTCGATCTCGCCAAGGCCACCCTGGAAAAGTTCCAGGAAGGCGCGAGAGGCGACCTGGAAGCGCGCCGGAAGGCGGTGGACGAGCTGGTCAAGCCAATCCGCGAATCGCTGGAGAAAGTCGACGGCAAGCTGGGGGAGTTGGAAAAGGCGCGGGTATCCGCCTACGCCGCGCTGAGCGAGCAGTTGAAGAGCCTGGTGGACACGCATCTCCCCATGCTGCGCAACGAAACGGCTAATCTCGTGAAGGCGCTGCGCCAGCCCACGGTGCGGGGTCGCTGGGGCGAGATACAGCTCAAGCGCGTGGTCGAGATGGCCGGGATGCTGGAATACTGCGACTTCGTGGAGCAGGAATCCCGCGCGACCGAAGAGGGGCACCTGCGCCCAGACCTGATCGTGCGGCTCCCCGGCGGGAAGCAAATCGTGGTGGACTCGAAAGCGCCGGTGGAGGCATATCTCCGGGCCGTGGAGGCGGGGGACGACGAGACCCGGCAAATGTACCTCGCCGACCATGCCCGCCAGGTGCGCGACCACATGACCGCCCTCGGTCGCAAGGCCTACTGGGGGCAGTTCGATCCCACGCCCGAATTCGTCGTGCTGTTCTTGCCGGGGGAGATGTTCTTCTCCGCCGCCCTCCAGCAGGACCCGGGGCTGATCGAGTTCGGGGTCAACGAGCGCGTGATCCCCGCCACCCCCACCACCCTCATCGCCCTGCTGCGGGCCGTGGCCTATGGCTGGCGCCAGGAGGCCCTCGCCAGGAACGCCCAGGTGGTCGCCGACCTCGGCCGGCAGCTTTACGAGCGCATCGCCAAGCTCGCCGAGCACTGGGCGAACGTCGGCGACCGGCTGGGCAAGGCCGTGGATGCCTACAACAGCGCCACCGCCACCCTGGAGACGCGCGTGCTGGTTTCCGCGCGGCGCCTCGCCGACCTCAAGGCCGCGCCGGAAGGCGTGGAGATCGAGACGATCGAGCCCATCGAGCGCGCCCCCCGGGCGCTGCAGGCGCCAGGGCTTTTACCGATATCTTCGGACGGGAAAGAATGAGGAACGACGCGCAATTCTTCAAAAGCGCAATGCGCGGCGAGTCCGCTTTGCACGGGCTCAAGCCGTTCCCGCCCCCGCGCCGGATCGCCGAGGAGGAGTGTCCGGGTCCGCTCGGTTCAAGTCAGAAGCTGCATGCCAAGCCTGACAGCGGCCTTTGTCAGGCCGCCGTCGAAGGCGGCAAAGCGAAATTCCGCAGCGGGGCCTGCGGCGCGAAAAATCGCTTCGGCAGCGGCCAAATGCACGCTGTCGTAGCCTTTCAAGCCGAAGCGTTCCGCCAGGTTTCCTGCCTGCCGGATCAGAGCTTCGTCAGCGCGCAGCCGCTCAAAACGCGGCCAAGTTCGCTCCAATTCGCGCTTGCAGGCAGCGAGCTCCCGCTCGCTGATTTCCCGCAGCCGATGCTTTCTTGCAAACGCCGCACGGAGTTCCACATAGGCGAGCAGATGACAGACGGTGAGGCTTGCTTGCCTTACCGCGTGTCCGACCAGGGACGAGCCATCTTCTCGCACGTAGAGCTTGACCAAGGCGGACGTATCCAGATAAAGGATCACTCCCGGCCCTCAATCACAATTTGCGCCAGGGTTTTCTCACCGGGCTTGATCTTGATGGGACGTTTCGCGCCTTCCGGCTTGCCGCCCTTGCCGGGAATCACAAACGGGAGCGCGCGGATACGCGCAATCGCGGCGGCTTCCGTGTCCTCCCTGCCTGTCGGCGCAGGAACCAGTCTCGCGACCGACCGGCCGTGCGACTTGATCAGCACTTCCTCGCCCGCCGCAGCCCGGCGCAGATACTCGGACAAGCGGTTTTTCAGTTCGCGGACCGAGACTTCCATGACAGTTTCCCGATGTGGCCACAACTTTTTTCATTGTAGCCACAAAACGTTGCGGCACGCAAGAAACGGTTTACAGCACGAAAACGGGTTCGCGCCCTTCCCACCGTACGAATTCCGTGCGCTCGCCTCCGCCCGGCGCCTGCGGGACCTCAAGGCCGCGCCGGAGGGCGTCGAGATCGAGACGATCGAGCCCGTCGAGCGCGCCCCGCGGGCGCTGCGGGCGGCGCCCCTTTCGTCCAGCGTGTCCAACGACGATCCGCAATGAACCGCGTCTTGCCCGCCGACCGAATCGGCATGACTCAGGGATCGAGCTTCGAGCAAAGTCAACCCCAGCTCGGCTGCGGCGCGCGCCAGTCTGGCGTCGAACACGCCAAACCGGAAGTCGGCACGGCCGCGAGTCGCGCTACAGACTCTTTCGGCAGCAGCGAGATGGATGCTGTCGTCGCCGCGCAACCGGTACCGGGCGCAAAAATCCGCCGCGCGCCGAACCGGATGCTCCTCGACCTGGATAATTTCCCGCTCCGCCCAGTGCGCATCGAGCCTACGCCGCAAGCGCCGGTACAGCGATTCATCCTTTCGCGCCTCCGCCAGACGCGCGAAAGCGCAACAAGCCTCCGCGTAGGCGAGCAAGTGCGTCGCAATGACGCTGCCCGCCCGCACGCCGCGGCGCACCGCCTCGGAATACACCTCCGGAACGAACAATTTCACCAGGGCGGAAGTATCCAGATAAAGGATTATCCGCGCTCTTCGGCCACGATCTCGGCCTGCGTTTTCTCACCGGGCTTGAGCCGCGCGACATATTCTGGCAAGCGGGGTTTGCCCTTTCCCGGCCGGATCCAGGACTGGCTGCGCAGAAAGGCCACTGCCTCCTCCTCGGAAGGCGTGTCCCGTCGTACCGATCGCGGAGCGCTCAAGCGCGCCACGGCCTTGCCCCGCGAGGTCACGATCACCTCCTCGCCGGCCGCCGCCCGGCGCAGGTATTCGGACAGGCGGCTTTTGAGTTCCCGCACCGAGACTTCCACGGCTGCCTCCCGATGTGACTACATGACACATTGTAGTCACAAAGGCTCGATATCAACGAGACGGTGGCACGCATCCGAATGGCCCTGATCTACACCCGCAAGATGGACGATGTGGGCGCTTACGAAACGAAGCCGAAGCCGCCGGCGAAAGGAGAACCACTGAGTGAACGCTGCATCCAACCCACTGCCCTTGCCCGCCTACGCTCCCGAGGAACTGGCTCGGCTCGGCCAAGACGAGCTGCTGCACCTGCTCGTCGCCGACGAAGACCGCGCCCCGCGCGCGCTCATCGACGAATGCGCCCGCCGCGGCGAAGCGATGGTAGATCGCCTCGCCGCTCTTGCACACCAGGAAGCGTTCTGGAACGACCAAATCGCTCTCGGCCAATGGTGGCTCAGACTACACGCGGTGATGATCCTGGGGCTCATCCCCAGCGAATCCGCGGGGAGACTGCTCGTCTCCTTCATGCGGCGCATGGAACGGGCGCAAGACGAGAACCTTCAGGACTGGCTCTCCGGCTACTGGCCGGCGCTTTTCCGCAACAAGCCCGAGGCGGTGGAGGCGCCCCTTCGCGAGCTGGCCCTCGAGCGCGGTGTCGATTGGTATATGCGCATCCAGGCGGTCGAGTCGATCATTGCCTTCGCCCAACGGCGCAGCGCGGACGCATTGGAAGCCGCGCTCGACTGGGCGGCGGGCATCGCCGTCGACGAATCGGAGGATTGGACGTTGCGCCTCGCGGCCGGCAACAAACTGCTCGATTTTCCCCGCGAGCGCCATCGCGCACTGCTCGAGGATCTGGCGGCGCGGCAGACGGGATGGGGCGTGCATTTCTCCCAAGACGACGTGCGGCAAGCCTTCACGGCCATGAACGAGAAACCCCAGTGGGATCGCTTCGACGATCCCTGGGCGTTTTATGCGCCCACGGCCATCGAGCGCCGCCAGGCGCGGTGGGCGGAAGAGGACCGCGGGGACGAGGAGAGCGATGAAGATGACTTCGCTGTCGAGGAACCCTATGTGCGGCCAGGTCCCAAGATCGGCCGCAACGACCCCTGCCCCTGCGGCAGCGGGAAAAAATACAAGAAGTGCTGCCTGCTCAAGGAAGAATCGTAAAGCCGGCTCGCGGGCCTGAGTTCTCGTCGAAGGAAAAAAGGAGATGCGCTGCAACGATTTCTTCCGGCGTCCCTTAGGCAAGGGTGCTCGCGCGCCCTCCAGCGATGTTGCCCCGACCTGCGGAAAGGGCCCAAGACGCGAGACCGGCCGACCGCGCTCCCGGATGATGATCTCCTTCAGCGCTTGGACGCGCTCAAGGGAGCGCGCAATTTTGTCATGCATGCCCCGAGCCGACACTCCCGTGGACGAAGCTCCTGGTAACAACCTCTTTATGACTGTAGCTACAATGCAGGTGGAGCACAAACCGCCGTTCGTCCGGAGACATTGCGCGTCGTCAATACATCCGAAAGAAAACACCTTCCCTCCACATCTTAGCGATGGGGGACACCGGGAGATCATCAGGAGAGACCCGTGACGTTCGACGATTTCTTCAGGTGCGCTTTCGGCAGGCAGACGGGTGACGATTTCAAGCCGTTCGAGTACCAGCGCCAATTGGCAGAGGAGAAATTTGACGGTCACTCATGGCCCGACCTGCTCGATGTGCCCACAGGGATGGGCAAAACCGCCGCGGTCGTGCTCGCCTGGCTATGGAAGCGGGGCTGGCGCCAGGGCGGGCGCGCGCAACCACCAGATCAGCAAACCCCGCGCCGGCTCGTCTATTGTTTGCCGATGCGGGTGTTGGTCGAGCAGACACACCAGAACGTCCAAGGCTGGCTCGAAAATCTCGGCATCCTCGGCGAGCCCGGCGAGGGTAAGGTCTCGGTGCATTTGCTGATGGGCGGCTCCGAGGATGTCGCACAGGCCACCTGGGCCGAGTATCCGGAAGAGGACATGGTCCTGATCGGCACGCAGGACATGCTGCTGTCACGTGCGCTGATGCGGGGCTATGGCATGAGCCGCTACCAATGGCCGGTCCACTTTGCGTGGTTGCACAACGACGCCTTCTGGGTCTTCGACGAGGTGCAACTGATGGGTCCGGGATTGCCTACCAGTGTGCAGCTCGAAGCGTTTCGTCGGCACTTTTCGCTTGCCAGCACCAGCCGCAGCCTGTGGGTCTCCGCTACGCTCAGCCGGGATTGGCTCACGACGGTGGACTTGGATGCCTACGCGCTCGCCGTGCACGGACTCTCCGAAGAGGAGCGGCAAAGTCCCGCTGTTCGCCAGCGGATCCAGGCTACCAAGCATTTGCGGCGTGCGGGGGTAAGCCTGAGTTCCGCAGCGAAAAAAGACCTTGCCGAATACGTTCAGTCCCTGGCGAAGCAGATCCTGAGTCAGCACAAGCCCGGCAGCACCACTTTGGTGATCGTGAATACCGTGGAGCGGGCGCAGGCGGTATATGGCGCGCTGTTTCCGGAAGCGCAGGCCGGTCGTCGCAAACGAAGCGCCCAGTCGCATGATCGCCACGAGACCGATGTCATCCTGATCCATTCACGTTTCCGAGGCCCAGATCGGCGCGCGCAGGAGGCGAAACTCTCCGCGCCGGTATCGGAGCAGGGCCGCATCGTGGTCGCCACGCAGGCCATTGAAGCCGGCGTGGACATGACCTGCCGCACGCTGTTCACCGAACTCGCGCCCTGGTCTTCGCTGGTGCAGCGCTTTGGCCGCTGCAATCGTTATGGCGAGTGCAACGAAAGCGACGGTGCAGACATTTATTGGATCGACATCGCCGACGACAAAGACGCCGCACAGCCCTATGCAACGGAAGCGCTGGCTGCAGCGCGCGCGAAGCTGCGGAAACTTGCCAGCGCCAGTCCAGGCGACCTGCCCCCAACGGACGAGGCCGCGCCATTACACCCCGTCATCCGGCGCAAGGATTTTTTGGACCTGTTCAACACAGATCCCGATCTCTCCGGCTTCGACGTGGACATTGCGCCTTACGTACGGGATGCCGATGACGCCGATGTGTTCGTCTTCTGGCGCGACTTCGGTGAAAGCCCCAACGAGCCCTTGCAACCCGGACCTGGCCGCGACGAACTGTGCCGCGCCGGATTTGGCGTGGCGAGGCAACTTCTGAAGCGGCTCGAGTACGGCCAGGCGTGGCGCTGGGACCCGCTCGCACGGCGCTGGCAGGCGCAGACCGAGAACGATCGGCTGCGTCCCGGTATGACACTGCTGGTGGCGGCTGTGGCGGGCGGCTATGGGCTGGATCTCGGGCTGTCCGCCGATCTGAAGACACCAGTCCCGCCGATTGCGCAGCCGGCGGCAATCGAAGAAGCACTGGAAGCCTACGACGACGAGCACCGCAGCCTGCTGGAGAAGCCCGTCGCGCTGCCGGTGCATCTGGCCGACGTTGAATCCGAGGCCCGGGTGCTGTGCCAGGCGCTACCGAGTGCTCATTGCGATGCGATCATCCGCGCCGCCCGCTGGCACGATCTCGGCAAAGCGCACGAAGCCTTTCAAAACATGCTGCGTGCGGCGCACGAACAAGCCGCCGGTGAGCGCTTGGGCGACGGGTTCTGGGCCAAGGCGGGCCGGAAGCCGGGAGCCAAGCCAGGCAGACCGCGTTACGTCCTGCGCGAACCGGACGGAAAGGAGATCGAGCGGCCGCACTTTCGGCACGAACTGGCGTCCGCCTTGGCTTGGCTTGCGACCCAGAACCATGCCGCGGATGAGACGACCAGCCTGATCGCCTACTTGATCGCTGCGCACCACGGCAAGGTGCGCCTGTCGCTGCGGGCGCTGCCTGAAGAGAACGAAGCTCTGGATGGTCGGCTCTTCGCGCGCGGCGTTTGGGAAGGCGACGTCTTGCCGGAAGTGCGGTTCTCAGACGGTGAGATGGTGCCGGCCTGCACTCTGCGCCTAAATCTGATGAAGCTGGGTGAGGGCGCCCAAGGCCCGTCCTGGATCACCCGCACGCGACGCCTCTTGAACGCCATCGGCCCATTCAAGCTCGCCTGGTGCGAGGCGCTCGTGCGTGTCGCAGACTGGCGTGCCTCGCGCAAGGAGCAGGCATGAAACTCGATGCCTTCGAGGCCGTGGCCAAGGTGCTCAACGAGGCGGGTGTGCGCTACCTCGTCGCCGGGGGGCTTGCGGTCAACGCGCATGGTTATTTGCGCTTCACCGCTGACATAGACCTTGTGATCGCGTTGGACGCCGGCAATGTCATCTCTGCCTTCTCCGCACTCGCCCGGATCGGCTATCGGCCGACGGCTCCCGTGACCGCCGACCAGTTCACCGACGCGACGCAGCGACAGCGCTGGATCGAGGAAAAGGGCATGCAGGTGCTCAACTTCTTCAGCGACCGCCATCGCGAGACATCCGTAGATGTGTTCGTTTACGAACCGTTCGACTTCGAACAGGAATATGAGAGGGCGCTGGCTGGCGAAATCGCTCCCGGCCTGCCCGCACGGTTCGTCTCCATCCCGACTCTGATCCGCATGAAGGAAGCGGCCGGAAGACCGCGCGACTTGGATGACATCCAGCATCTGCGCTGGATGCTCGAAGACGAGGGCAAGCCATGAGCGAACAAGAGCATATCGACTGGTCCAAGACTACCTTCGACGGCAGCCGCCGCGAACAGTTGAAACGCTGGCGTGCGCTTTCCCTGCGCGAACGGCTGGAGGCGCTGGATCGGCTGACCACCCACGCCGAGCGCACGCGCCAGGCGGCAAGCCGGGCGCCAGGTCAACAGGTGCGCGAACCGCAGCCGAGTTATTCCAGCGGCCGCGGCCGCAACGAAATCGTGCTGCACGGCTGCACGCCGATGCCACTCGCGTCCTACCTCAAGGCCCTCGCGGTTCTGCGGCTGGTCGCCGAACAGGCGGGCGATCCGGACGCCACGGGCTTCTGGCGCAACGATGTCTTCGTGCTGGGTACACGGTTGAACGAGGACGAGTTGCTGGAGTTTTTCCTGCAGCGCTATCAGCCGACGCCGATTGTTGCGCCATGGAATGGCGGCAGTGGTTTCTACTACCAAGAAGGAAAGTTGAACGAAAAAGATCCCGTAACCGGGAAGAAAGTAAAGACGGGTAAGCGCGATCAACCCACCGAAGCGACAAGGGCGCTTGAAGTTGTTGAACGATCAACTGCCTCCCGATTCGCGCTATATCGGAAAGTGATCAGTTCCGCTCGTTCAGCCATTCAGCGCTTCCAACTCGTCAAAGCGCCGGAAGCTGACGTGAAGAATGAATTTGTCGCTTACGTCCGAAATGGCATTCCTGAGGCTGCGCTCAAATGGCTCGATGCAGCCATCGTTCTCGCAGATCGAGAACCCAGGTATCCGCCGCTCCTTGGCACCGGCGGAAACGATGGAAATCTCGATTTCACCAACAACTTCATGCAGCGCCTCGCCGACGTCTTTGATATCGCCACTGGCGAGCCGAAGCCGCAAGCCAGAGAGCTTCTCTGTACGGCCTTGTTCGCTCGGCCTTCGGCGACGCTGATCGAGCGAGCGATCGGCCAGTTCTCGCCCGGCAGCGCCGGCGGCCCGAACACCACTTCTGGCTTTGAAGGCACTGCACGTATCAATCCCTGGGATTTCATTCTGATGCTGGAAGGGGCGGTGCTACTCGCCGCCTCGGCGGCACGGCGTCTGGAATCGAACAGTGCTGCGGTACTCTCGGCGCCGTTTACCGTCCGCAGCCGCCTGGCCACGGAAGGCGCCGCCGCGTCCGGCGACGACACCGACGCTCGCGGCGAGATCTGGATGCCGTTGTGGTCGTCGCCTTTTGGCATCGAAGAGGTTCTAAGCCTATTCGCCGAGGGACGCGCAGCCTTGGGCACGCGTCCAGCGCGCGACGGATTAGATTTCACTCGCGCAGTAGCTCGGCTCGGAGTGGATCGAGGCATCGCCGCGTTCCAGCGTTACGCTTTCGTCATGCGTTCCGGCAAGGCCTTCTTGGCAACGCCACTTTCGCGTTTAGCCGTGCGCCGCAATCCTCAGGCCGATCTGATTGACGAACTCGAACAGCGTGAATGGCTCGCATATGTGCAGCGCTATGCTCGAGACGACAAGGTACCAAACGCCTTCCGTGCCGCCGCCGCGCGCCTCGATGCTGCGCTGTTCGCGCTCGCGCAAAGCCCCGGACGCACGGTTGTGCAGGAGGTGCTGCGCCAGCTCGGCCGCATCGAAGCTTTGTGCGTCACCAGCCCCAAAACTCGCGAAGCGATCGGCCCCGTCCCTACTCTTTCGGCAGAATGGGTGCGCCGTGCCGACGATGGCAGTTTGGAATTCCGCATTGCGCTTGCGCTTGCTGGCCTCTCTTTGCCCGTGGAGGAAAACGGTAAACGGCAATATCTGGGCCTGCGTCCACACCTCGTGCCGATTAGTCGGGATGCCCAGTCCTGGGACAAAGACAGCCACCTCGTTTGCTGGAGCACAGGGCCGCTGACGCGCAATCTGGCGACGGTGTTGCATCGCCGCCGGCTGGAAGCGGTGCGCCTGAACGCCGAAGGGGAACTGCTGCGCAGCCGCACGGGCGCGGCGATCTCCGACGTTCATCGCTTTCTTGATGGCCAGAGCGACGATCGGCGCATCGCCGAGCTGCTGGCAGGTCTTGCGTGTGCCGATTTGAGACAGGTCGTGCAGCCGGAAGCATCGGAAGCCGTGCCGCCAATGCCTGCTTATGCAATCTTGAAGCCGTTTTTCACCCCGGAATCCCTGCTGCGTGCGATAAAGATTGACGGGCGTGAGTGGCTGCCGCCGGACCGCGGCTTGCGCCTGCCCGCGGAAATGCCCGCCCGGCTGGCCAGCGGTGACATTAGCGCTGCACTGGAGATCGCCTGGCAACGCCTGCGCGCGCTGGGTGTAAAGTTGCCCGTGCGGGAGCCGCCTTGCGCTGCCGGCCTCGACGGCCAGCGGCTGCTTGCCGTGCTGATGATTCCCATGACCTTTAGCGAGACCGGACGCCTGCTGCGCTGGCTCGATCTCATACCCGAGTCCGAATCCCCCGAGGAATCTCTCGAACACACCGCTTAAGGAGAATGCCCATGTCGCTCGACTTTTCCGCACTCCAAAATGTCCCACGTCTGCTGCTCGAGGCGCATTTGAAGCCTTTGCAGGGTACGCGCTTCCAGCCCACTGGCTTTCCCAATCTCGGTGCCGCGACCTATGACGGACCGGACGGCTCGCGGATGCTGCTGGTCGAATCCGCGCAGAGCATGGCGAATCGTTTGGAAGTCGTCTGCTGGGACAAGATCGCCGATGACTGGGTCCCGCCGCTCAAGGGATTGCCGGTCATCAAGGTGTGCGACGGAAACGGACAGCCGCTCACGAATACCGTGCTCGAAGCGCATCGTACGAACTCACCCTACATTCTGGAGGGCAAGGACGCCTCCGTTCTGAATCAGCTCAAGCGGGAATTGGCAGAAATGGAGGAAGGTCCCGTGGACATTCGCAAGCTTGCCGCTGTTCTGCTCCGGATGGATACAAACGCACTACTGCACGGCGTATTTCTCGCCAAATCGGACCTGGCCGGCGGCAGATTGCGTCTACCGCGAGCGCTCTCGGCATTCATCGAAGCGCAAGACGTGCGTGAAGCGCAGAGTGGGGGCGTAAAGAACGATCATGTCAATCCCTCGGGCGACACGTCCAAGGGTTTCGGCAACGTGCCGTTCGCTCGCTCGGAATTCACCTCGCCCAGAATTACCGCCTACTTCAACCTCGACCTTGCCCAGATCCGCGGTTACGGATTGGGCAATGCGGTGACCGAACTTCTTATCGCTTTGGGGCTCTTCAAGATCCGCGCCTTTCTCGACGAAGGTCTTCGGCTACGGACCGCTTGCGATCTGGAGTGCGACGCGCTTACCGTCACGCGTCCGTCTGGATTTACGGTGCCAGACCGCAGCACGCTGGAAAGTGCACTGCCCGGACTCATCGCGCGCGTGGCTAAGGAAAAGGGCTGGCCCGAGGATCCCAAAGCCCGCGTGACGACCGTGCGCTGGGATGCCTCGGCCAAGGCGTCCAAAAGGAGAAGCAAGGAAGGCGAAAACGCGGTCGGGTAAAGCCCAATGCTCACGATTGCCCTCACCTTCCCCGCCGGGCGTTATCACGCCACACCGTGGGGGCGGCACGTCAACGAGGCGGATATCGCCTGGCCGCCGGAACCATGGCGCCTGTTCCGCGCACTGATCGCCACCTGGCATCGCAAACTCGATGCGCACCGTTATCCACGTGAACGGCTCGAATCCTTGCTGGCGCATATCGCCGAGGCGCCCCTACCGAAGTTCCGTCTGCCCGAGGACGTGATTCACGCGCATACGCGACATTACATGCCGACCAAGGGCGACAAGCGCACCTTGATCTTCGACGCCTTCGTGCGTTTGCGCCCTGATGATCCCGTGGTCATCGCGTGGCCGGAGCTGGAACTGCCTGGCAAAGAGCAGGAGTTGCTCGACGCGCTGCTCAACATGCTCGGCTACTTCGGCCGCGCCGAGTCGTGGGTCCATGCCGAGCGTACGTCCTGGACGGATGGCTACAACTGTGTCCCCGCCGAGCAGGACGTGGACACCGAAACCGGCGAAGTAGGCGAGATCGTGCAGCTGCTCATTCCATTACCGCCGCAGCAATACGCCGATTTCCGTGCGGAGCAGATAGGTTCACGCAAGAAGCTACCCAAGAGCATTGCCGCAACCTTGCCCGAGAACTGGCTCGATGCGCTGAGCCTCGACACCGCGGACATCCAGAAAGCGGGCTGGAGCCTGCCGCCCGCCGCGCGCTGGGTCAGCTATCGGCGACCGCTGCATGCGCTCAAGGCAGTGGCGACCCAGACAGCACCGCGACGACCTGCTCACAAGACCGAACACGCCATCACCACCGCCCGCTTCGCCCTCTACGGCAAGCCGCTGCCGCGGATCGAGGACGCGGTGCGCATCGGCGAAGCCCTGCGCCTGGCCGCGATGAGGCGAGCACGGCAACGCCTCGGGCCGGACCGCATTCCTGCTGAACTCTCGGGCCACGAACTCGGGAAGGACAACCGCCACGGCCACGCCTTCTGGCTGCCCGAGCCGAACGAACGCGGCGAGATCACCCATGTGCTGGTGCATGCACCCCGAGGTTTGAGCTCGGAGGCGGTTCGTGTTCTCACCGACTTGCCATCCTTGCCACAGGGTGAGGACACAAAACTGCGTTTGCTGCTGGAAGGCTGCGGTCCGGCGCAGCTTTTCGAGCAGCTGACGCCGCTGGTGGGCACCTCGGCTGTCTGGCAAAGCCTTACGCCCTGGCTGCACCCCTGGCATCTAAAAAAGCCCGCGGCGCGCTCGCCCGAGGCCTTGTACGAAGCCCTGCTCGCACAACTACGCAGGGAATGGCACGCACGCGGGAAGGACCTGCCCGAGATCGTCGATTTCCGCGAACTGCCCGATCGCGATTTTGACGGCCGGCGCTTGAAGCCTCTGCACTACCACCGCTTCCGCGGCAAACGTGGTCTGGTTCAGCCCGACAAGCTCGGCCGCTTGCTGGAGATTCGCTTTGCTGCGCCTGTCCGAGGACCGATTGCCCTCGGCTTTGCCTGCCACTTCGGTCTTGGGCTATTCGCGCCCGCATAGGGTGTCGGAAGGAACCGAGCAAGTAGCGGAAACTAGGCACGAAGAAGGGGTGCGTAATGGATAGCGCTTCAATCGATAGAGGCAGAGCCTTGCAGGGTGAAGGCAGGGTTGAGATCGAGATCAAGGCGGATCCGACGGTCAGCTACGCCTCCTATCAGAATAACGTTCCCCTTATCCGCAGTCTCAACATTGCCAACTCTGCTGATGAGCCGTTGCGCGATATCGAGGTAACGGTACGTTGCGAGCCGCCGTTCGCTGAGCCGATGCAGCTTCGCTTTGAGCGGCTCGCGCCGGGTGAGATGCGCCGGCTCGAAGCGCTCGATCTCAAGTTCGAGCATCGCTATCTCGCGGAACTTACAGAAGCCGAGCGCGGGCGGATCTTGGTCGACATAAGGGCGGGCGGTGGGGAGATTGCCCACTTTGACCACCCCATCGAGGTGCTCGCCTACGATCAGTGGGCTGGGAGCCGCGGCCTGCCGGAGCTGCTCGCTGCTTTCTCGCTTCCGAACGATCCCGCGGTCGACCGCCTGCTCTTCGACGCCGCCGAGCTCCTCGCGCGCTCGGGCACGGGGCGTATGTTAAACGGTTATCAGTCCAGGAACCGCGAGGACGTGTGGGGGCAAATCTCGTCAGTCTACGGCGCTGTAGCAGCCGCCAACCTTCACTACAGCGTCCCTCCTGCATCGTTCGGCATGGAGGGTCAGAAGATCCGTACCCCGGATCGGGTCCTGTCGGGAGGCGTCGCCACTTGCCTCGATCTCGTAATGCTCATCACGTCGTGCCTCGAGCAGGCGGGGCTCAATCCTCTTGTTCTCATCAAGAAGGGGCATGCCTGGGCCGGCTGCTGGTTGATCAACACGACACTACCGACCGCGGTGTTCGACGATCCCCAGGCGGTGCGAAAGCGCGTCGCAAGCGGAGAGCTACTCGTGTTCGAGACGACGCTGCTCGCGCAGCGACCGGTCGCTCCGCTGCGAAGTGCCTGCGAGACGGGGTTGTCTCACCTGCAGGACGAAGCGGAGTTCCTCTTCGCCCTGGATGTAAAGCGGGCGCGCATCGAGCAGATCCGGCCGCTGCCCACCCGGACGCAAGCGCTTGCCGGAGAGGTGCCCAGGCCCAACACTGCCGACCTGCCCACGGTCGAACCCGCGCCGCCGCTCCCTCCTCTCGAGGGCGAGACGATCTTGCTCGACGAAGAGGAGCGGCCCGAAACGCCCGAGGGCCGGCTCGCACGCTGGAAGTCGAAGCTTCTCGACCTCACGTTGCGCAACCGGCTGATCAATTTCAAGCCCACCCGGACGACGCTGCCGCTGCGCATTCCCGACCCCGCACATGTCGAGGACGCCCTTTCCGAGGGCCAGGAGTGGAAGTTCCGCGCTTTGCCGCCGATCATGCAGGGCGACGATCCGCGCGTTGCGGCAGTTGCCGCACGGCGCACGGGCACCGACCCGGTCGAAGCGCTTGCCCGCGAGGCGATGCAGCGCAAGGAACTGCTTGCGCCCGTCGAGGCGAAGACGCTCGACAGCCGGCTGTATGAAATCTACAGCACCGCGCGCCTGGGTCTGGAGGAAGGCGGCGCGAACACGCTTTTCCTGGCGCTCGGTTTCCTGCGGTGGGCCGAGGACGAGCGAGCCGAGCGGACCCATCTTGCGCCGATCCTCCTCGTACCGGTCACCCTGACTCGGCAGTCGGTGCGCACCGGCTATGCCATCAGCCGGCACGACGACGAGACGATCGTAAACCCGACCCTGCTCGAGCTTCTGCGCCAGAACTTCCAGATCACGCTGAAGGGCCTCGATCCGCTGCCGGCAGACGGGGGCGGCGTGGACGTGAACAAGATCTGGCAGATCTTCCGCCTCGCGGTGAAAGAAATCCCGCGCTGGGAGGTTGTGGAAGACGTCTATCTGGGCATCTTCTCGTTCACGAAATTCCTGATGTGGAAAGACCTTCAGGATCGCGCCGAGGAGCTGAAGAAAAACCCCGTGGTGCGCCATCTGATCGAACGTCCCCATGAGCCGTTCGGGACGCCCGAGGATCTCTCCCAACGCACCGATCTGGACGAGCGCCACCCTCCAGGGAGCCTTCTTACTCCTCTGATCGCCGATTCCTCGCAATTGAACGCCGTCAGCCGGGCCGCGGCAGGGCGCGACTTCGTCCTTGAAGGGCCGCCGGGAACGGGCAAATCGCAAACCATCACGAATCTCATCGCCCACTTCCTCGGCCAGGGGAAAACCGTGCTCTTTGTCGCCGAGAAGATGGCGGCCCTCGACGTGGTGCATCGGCGGCTCAACGCGATCGGGCTGGGTCCATTCTGCTTGGAGCTGCACTCCGCCAAGGCGCGCAAGACGGAGGTGCTCGCCCAACTTCGCGCCGCGATCGAGGTTTCCAGCCGGTTCAGTGAGGAGGGTTGGGAGCGGGAAGCCGAACGGCTCGGGAGGTTGCGCGCGCAGTTGAACGAATTCGCCCGCCTGTTGCACCAGAGGCATCGCAACGGTCTGACGGTGCGTCGGGCCATGGACGTCGCAATTCAATACCGCCAATGGCCCGCCGCACCGATGCCATGGCCAGATCCAGACGTGCACGATGAGCGCACGCTCGATCAAATACGCGACCTCGCGAAAAGCATCGGTGCCGTGATCGGCGAGCTGGGCACGCTGGCGCACCATCCGCTCGCCCTAGTGCATCGCACAGACTGGACGAACGCCTGGGAGGAAAGCCTTTTCAAGCATGCAGCGGCGCTTGACACCGCCGCGGCACGTCTCCAAACGGTGGCTGAGGAGCTGGCACCTGTATTTGGGCTCAGTCTCAGCACGCCCTCTTCCGCCCTGCTGGACGCGATCGACGGCGTGGTCGATCCCCTTCTCCAGGCGGCAGGCGTGCCGCCGGGGTACGCGGCACAATGCTTCGACGCGCGCGTCCGAACGGGAATGCAGATGCTTCAACGGCACGGCGAGAAGCGGCGTGCGCTCTGGGCTCAGCTCTCGCCGGTGTTCAAGCCAGACGTGGCGCTGGCCGACGGAGCATCTCTCGCCCAGGCATGGGCGTTGGCGTCCATAACCTGGTGGCCGAAGCGCTGGTTCGCCCAGCGGGCGGTCAGCGGGCGCCTGCTGCCTTACACCGTGGATGGTAAAAGACCGCTTTCTGAAGCCATGCCCCAGCTTCTGGACGCCTTGCGCGGGCTCAATACCGAAGATCGGGCGCTGAAGGCTCTGGAAGCCCAGGCGATGGAATGGCTGGGCGCGGAGTACAAAGGTCTGGACACGGACTGGAGCGCGGTCGGGCGCTACGCACAGTGGTCTACGCAGCTCGAAGAGGCGATCGGCCGAGTCACGGCTTGCATGGAGGCGGGGGCAAGCGCCCAGGTCAAAGAACGGCTGAGAAGCGTGATTGCCGAGCGGAGCGCCGCGCTTCTTCCCGAGGGCCCGCTCGCCGAACGACTGACCGCTTTCCGCGACGCTTATCGCGCGTTCCGAGCGCATCTCGAGACGGTAAGCGCACTTGCCGGCACTACGCCGTTATTTGGAGGCGAACCGCGTGCGGCGGGGCTGCCGAGCCGCGTGCGCTTGGTCGCCGCCGGCTGGAGTTCGGCTCGACGTTCCTTAAGGCTCTGGTGCCGCTGGCGGCAGTTACGCGAGCAAGCGATCAACAGCGGGTTGGAAGCCGTCGTAGCGCGCCACGAAGCGGGCAAAATCGCCGCACGGGACATCGAAGCATACGTGGAATACTCCTACCAGGTCTGGTGGCTGAAGGCGGTGATCGATCGTGAACCGGTGCTTCGCAATTTCTCCAGCGGCGAGCACGAACGCCGAATCCACGAGTTCAGGCTCGCCGACGAACGCTTCGAGAAGCTGACCGAGAAGTACCTCGCCGCGGTGCTGGCAAGCAAGGTGCCGCAGCAGCGCACAGGGCAAAAGCCCGATCCAGAGATGGGGACACTGCTGAAGGAGCTGGCGAAGCAACGCGCGCACCTGCCGGTGCGCAAGCTGGTGCAGCGCATTCCAAATCTCCTGCGCAGGCTCAAGCCGTGCCTTCTGATGTCGCCGCTGTCTGTTGCCCAGTATCTCGACGCTTCACAATCGGCATTCGACATTGTGATATTCGACGAAGCGTCGCAGATTCCGGTGTGGGACGCAGTGGGCGCGATCGCGCGCGGCCGGCAGGTCGTGGTGGTCGGCGACCCAAAGCAGCTCCCACCGACAAATTTCTTCAATCGCGCGGACGAGATGGGAGAGGAGGTCGCAGACGATTCTGAGAACGCGCCGGTCCGGGATCTTGAAAGCATCCTCGACGAGTGCCTAGGTATGGGTCTACCTACGCTACGCCTGGAATGGCACTACCGCAGCCGCCACGAAAGTCTCATCGCGTTCTCCAATCATCGCTATTACGACTCGCGCCTGATCACGTTCCCGTCGCCTGTGACGCGGGACATGGCGGTGAAACTCGTCGCCGTGCCCGGCATCTACGATCGGGGCGGAAGCCGTACCAACCGTGCCGAAGCTGAGGCGATCGTAAAGACGATTGTCGAGCACTTTTCCAACGAGGAGCGGCGCCGCATGACGCTCGGGGTCGTGACCTTTAACCAGCCGCAACAGCGGTTGATCGAGATGCTGCTAGACGAAGAGCTGCGCAGGGCGCCCGAGTTGGAAATGCGCATCGACGAGCACGGTCCGGAACGGCTCTTCATCAAGAACCTGGAGAACGTGCAGGGCGACGAGCGGGACCTCATCCTGTTCTCCATCACCTATGGAAAGGATGCGGCCGGCCGGATGGCAATGAACTTCGGCCCGCTCAACCAGGAGGGCGGCCAGAGGCGTCTCAACGTCGCTATCACGCGAGCGCGCATGGGGGTCACGATCTTCAGCTCCATCCTCGGCGAGGACATCGACCTTTCGCGCATTCGGGCCTCCGGTGTAGCCGACCTCAAGACGTACCTCGAGTACGCGGCCAAAGGACCGCAGGCCATCGTTCAGCAGGCCGTGCCGACCGGGTTGGAATCGGAGAGCCCGCTCGAGGCAGACGTCATGCGAGCGCTCCGCGACAGAGGCTGGATCGTTCATCCGCAGGTCGGCTGCTCGGGTTACCGCATCGACCTTGCCGTGGTAGACCCCCGACAGCCCGGCCGCTACATCCTCGGCATCGAGTGCGACGGTGCGACCTATCACGCGCTTCCCACGGCCCGCGACCGTGACCGGCTGCGACAGCATATCCTGGAGGGACTGGGGTGGTCGCTTCATCGAATCTGGTCGACCGATTGGTGGACCGATCCCGAGCGCGAGCTGGACAAGCTGGAAACTGCGTTGCGAAAGGCCTCGGCTGGACGAGGTCTGTCAGATTCTATTTCCTGATTCGCGCTTTGGCCGAAGCGTGCGCCCGTCTTTTCGCGGGGGCTGCTGGACAGTCGATACGTAGGGCACTTGCGCTTTGGGAGGCAATCATCGACCGCACGCCGCAGCCTTCTTTTTGAGGGAATTCAAACCACGATGACGGCGACAACTTCCTCGAGCCCGGTGAAGTCGGAAGGATTGCGCGTGTACAACGGCAGCCCATGGGCCGCGGCGGTCGCCGCGATGAGCAGATCCGCAAGACGCGCGCGGCTCGATCGTCCCGCGGCCTTCACGGCGGCGAACACGCGGCCGTACATGCGGGCCGCTTCGGCGTCGAACGGGAGCGGGTCCCAGGTCGCGGCCGCCCATTGCAGCCTGTCCTGACGCCATGCCCGTTCCCGTTCGTCGCGGGTCGCGTGCGGTCCGGCGGCGAGCTCGGCCAGAGTGATGGCCGCGATGGCGGATTCGTCAGGAAGCAGCGCCGGGTCCACTACGTCATGGTCGATGACGACGGACGTATCCAGCAATCCCCGGCTCGTTTCAGCCATCGACGGACGAGTCGATTACCGCGTCGAGATCCGCGCGAAAGCGGTTGACGTCGATGCGTGGCGCCCGCGCCGCGGCTTCGGCAATAACCGCGCGGGGCACGAACCGGCGCGGATGGATCGGCCGCAGCTCGGCCACGGGTACGCCGTTGCGCGTGACGATGATGGTCTCGCCCGCCTGCACTTCACGGAGGATGGCGGCGGAATCGTTTCGTAGTTCGCGCTGAGTAATCGTCTTGCTCATGTCTCGAGTGTAGCAATCGTAGCACATTGTAGCAAGATGCTGGGATCGTATGATCGGCACGCGCGGGAGCGGGGTATGAGGCAGGTCACTGATTTCCATTCAAGATTTATTGCGGCTCTGAGCTTTCTCCTGACAACGAGCGGTTGCGATCACCTATGCAAGGCTTAGCAGGAAGCAAACCCATGCGGGAATCATCCATCGATTCGCGAAAGCCGATCCCGATTGTCGTGGACGACCGGGAACAGTCGAGCTCGCTGCTCCCTCTGCTCTTGGAGTCCGCTGCCTTCGAGGTTCGAGTGGAGCGGCTCAAGCTCGGCGACTACCAGGTGGACGGCCGCTTTTTGTTCGAACGCAAGACACTGTCCGATCTGGTGCTTTCCATCGAGGACGGCCGGCTGTTCAATCAGGCGCTGCGGTTTGCCCAGGCAAAAGGCTTGCGGCCAGCCCTCGTGCTGGAGGGAACTTCCAAGGACCTGGGAGGCCACGGCATGGCCTGGGAAGCTATCCAGGGCGCTTTGGTGACCGTCTGCCTATTCATCGGTCTGCCGGTGCTGAGAACCCGCTCGCCTGCGGAAACGGTCCGAACTTTTTTGTACGTGGCGCGCCAGGGGCGCACCCTGGCCCATGGAGCGCTTCCCCGCCGCGGGTGGCGACCCAAGGGCAAGGCAGCTTTGCAGCGATACCTTCTCCAAGGATTACCGGGCATCGGGCCGGCGCGCGCCACCCGGCTGCTGGAGCGCTTTGGAACCGTGGAAAGGATATTGACGGCAAGCGAAGGCGAACTGGCCTCGGTGGCCGGAATCGGCACTCACACAGCCAGGCGAATCCGCTGGGCGGTAGAGGAGCCGGGGGCACGCTACGAGCCCAGGTTTGCTGCGGAAATCCATGACCGACCGGCAAGCTCCAGCCTGTTGCCGGCTTATCCCTCGTGATCCGCTTCAAGGTCCTGCTGGTCGGGCCCACAGCGACGCTCCCAACCGATTCCCGCCAGAGAGTAACAATTTTTCAAATTGCCGGCATGACGAAAAAGGATGATCGATGTATAAGGTGAATTGCTTGACACGTTTCCGTCATGGACGACGTTCAGCAAGAGCTGCCCCTGCCCTTCCCGGAGCTCACCGGCGACATGCCGCTTTTGCCGGCGCGCATGGTGAACGAGTACCAGTATTGCCCGCGGCTTGCCTATCTGGAATGGGTGCAGGGAGAATGGGCGGAATCTTCCGACACGGTGGAGGGCCGCCATGCCCACCGGCGGGTGGACCGGCCGAGCGGTGAGCTTCCGCCGCCCGAGGAAGCCGCGGAAGGCGAGCGGATCCATGCCCGCTCCATCACCCTTTCCTCCAACCGGCTCGGCCTGATCGCCAAGATGGACCTGATCGAGGCGGAAGGCGGCCGCGTCGTCCCGGTGGACTACAAACGGGGAAAGCGGCCTCACGTGGCCCACGGCGCCTACGATCCGGAGCGGGTGCAGCTCTGCGTTCAAGGCTTGATCCTGGAGGAGCACGGCTACGCCTGCGATGAAGGGGTGCTTTACTTCACGGAGAGCCGGGAGCGGGTCCGGGTGCCCTTCGATGAAGAGCTGTGCGCCTTGACGCGCAACGCCATCGACGGATTGCGGCTCATCGCGGCTGGCGGGCAGATCCCGCCGCCGCTGGAAGACAGTCCCAAGTGCCCGCGCTGCTCGCTGGTGGGCATCTGCCTTCCGGACGAGGTGAACTTTCTTCGCCGGCAGGAGACACCGCCCCGGCCCCTGGCCGTCGCGCGCGACGAGGCGCTGCCGCTCTATGTACAGGCGCGTGGTGCCAAGGTGAGCAAGAAGGGCGAAATCCTGGAAATCTCCGTCGAGAACGAGAAGGCGCAGACCGTGCGCCTGATCGACGTTTCGCAGCTCGTGCTCATGGGAAACGTATACGTCACCACGCCCACGCTGCACGAGCTGATGGCGCGGGAGATTCCCGTCTCCTGGCATTCCTTCGGCGGCTGGTTCCTGGGCCACACCATCGGCACGGGACACAAGAACGTGGAGATCCGCACCGCCCAGTATCGGGCGAGCTTCGATCCTTTCACCTGCCTGCAGCTTTCGAAAGGCTTCGTGGTCGCCAAGATCCAGAACGCGCGGACCCTTTTGCGGCGAAACTGGAAGGGCGAGGAACGCCCCGAGGATTTGACGGCCCAATTCCAGGAAGACATCCGCCGGGCGCAGCGGGCGAAGAATCTGCCGGAGCTTTTGGGCGCCGAAGGCCAGGCGGCGGCGCGTTACTTCAGCCAGTTTGCTGCGCTACTGAGCCGCGACCGGGATGGCACGTCCATGGCCTTCGATTTCCGCACGCGCAACCGACGGCCTCCCACCGATCCCGTGAACGCGCTGCTTTCTTACGCCTATTCGCTCCTGATGCGCACCTGGACGGTGGTGCTCGCGGCGGTCGGCTTCGACCCTTACCGCGGCTTTTACCACCAACCACGGTACGGCCGCCCCGCCCTCGCCCTGGACATGATGGAGCCGTTTAGACCCCTGATCGCCGATTCCAGCGTTATCCAGGCGATCAATAACGGCGAGGTACGTCCTACGGATTTCATCAGCGCGGCAGCAAGCGTCGCCTTGACCCCCGACGGGCGCAAGCGTTTCATCGCCGCCTTCGAACGCCGGCTGAGCCACGAGATTACCCATCCGCTCTTCGGCTACAAAGTGAGTTACCGGCGCCTTTTGGAGCTCCAGGCCCGCCTCCTGGCGCGCCATCTGCTGGGCGAGATCCCCGAGTACCCCAACTTCACGACCCGCTGACTATGAACGACGAGCGCCTTTACATCGTCGCCTACGACATCCGTCATCCGAAGCGCTGGCGCAGGGTGTTCAGGATCATGCAGGGCTACGGGGAATGGCTCCAGCTTTCCGTGTTCCAATGCCGGCTGAGCCGCGAGCGGCACGCGGAATTGATTGCATTGCTGGACGGAATCATTCACCATGGCGATGATCACATTGTCCTGCTCGATCTCGGCCTGGCCGAGAGGGTCGTGCCCCGGGTCGTGAGCCTCGGAAAGACCTTCACACCCATTGAGCGTGAGCCGGTGATCGTGTGATTTTTTTTGCTTTTCGTGCGCGAGCGCTTCGGTGGCGCACCTTATCGGCTGGACCGCTCGCAAACGGTAGCTCTTTGAAAAGTCGAAGAAATTTATGAATGATGGGAATAAAAAGAAGCTTGCTGGGCATTTTTCAGAAAAATCCCGGGGAGCGCTCGCATTCTGCCTCGCGATGCCCGACGGGATGCGGCCTCCCGAAGGGACTGTTATCCGCGGCGAATCGCCGCGGCCTCATTGAAGCGTGGTGGACGAGGTGGACTTCGCCGAGACCCTGCGCCGGTTATCCGCGGCGAATCGCCGCGGCCTCATTGAAGCACCCCGTACTCCGGATGCACGAACAGCAGCCACTGCGTTATCCGCGGCGAATCGCCGCGGCCTCATTGAAGCAAGGAGAAGAAGCGGATCGGCTACCACGAGACCTCCGTTATCCGCGGCGAATCGCCGCGGCCTCATTGAAGCTCCATGGGCGGACACCGCCAGTCCGGCGGCCAAAACGTTATCCGCGGCGAATCGCCGCGGCCTCATTGAAGCCTCAAGGTCCTGAGCAATTTCCTGCATAATGCGCTGCGTTATCCGCGGCGAATCGCCGCGGCCTCATTGAAGCATGTCCACTAGGCAATCTCCGCGCACGATATGTCCCGTTATCCGCGGCGAATCGCCGCGGCCTCATTGAAGCTGCGCATGCAATTCATCCACCAGCGCGCAGTAGATGTTATCCGCGGCGAATCGCCGCGGCCTCATTGAAGCATGTGGACCACCGACACCAATCTCATGTGGACCAAGTTATCCGCGGCGAATCGCCGCGGCCTCATTGAAGCGTCGAGGCATGGGTGGCGGCCGGGCCAGTCCAACTGGGTTATCCGCGGCGAATCGCCGCGGCCTCATTGAAGCTGCGCGCTCCTGTTCGGTGGTTCGGCGGCAAGGGCAGTTATCCGCGGCGAATCGCCGCGGCCTCATTGAAGCTCGGCACCCTTGCGAATGCAGAAATGCTGGGGCTGCCCGTTATCCGCGGCGAATCGCCGCGGCCTCATTGAAGCTACGACTAGACGGAAAATGAAAGAGCTTTTGCGCGGTTATCCGCGGCGAATCGCCGCGGCCTCATTGAAGCATTATTCCGGCTCTTTTGAATTTCGAGTGGGTTAAGGTTATCCGCGGCGAATCGCCGCGGCCTCATTGAAGCCATCGCCCGACGCACCCACTTGAAGACCTTAATGCCGTTATCCGCGGCGAATCGCCGCGGCCTCATTGAAGCCCAGGTGCCGCGCTACGTCGCCGAGCTCGAGACTCACGTTATCCGCGGCGAATCGCCGCGGCCTCATTGAAGCTCGGTGACGGAACCACGTCCTCCGATTCATCGTACGTTATCCGCGGCGAATCGCCGCGGCCTCATTGAAGCCCGGGCAGCCTGGGGCGGGTAAGACTTTGTACGCCGTTATCCGCGGCGAATCGCCGCGGCCTCATTGAAGCCAGCAGAGATCAAGCCGCCGAGAAACGCCGCGAGAAAGTTATCCGCGGCGAATCGCCGCGGCCTCATTGAAGCAGGGAGGGGGGGGGGGGACTGGGACCGCCACGCGATAAGTTATCCGCGGCGAATCGCCGCGGCCTCATTGAAGCTCCGAAATTCGATTCAAGACTACCACCGCGCGAAGAAGTTATCCGCGGCGAATCGCCGCGGCCTCATTGAAGCGCCACGAGGAAGCCCAGCGTCTCCGCGTCGAGCGGAGTTATCCGCGGCGAATCGCCGCGGCCTCATTGAAGCGCGTGGAATGACTGACGAACAAATTAGGGAATTCGTTGTTATCCGCGGCGAATCGCCGCGGCCTCATTGAAGCCTGTCGCGCTTCAAAAAGTTCCCGCTGCTGCCGCAGGTTATCCGCGGCGAATCGCCGCGGCCTCATTGAAGCAAGGAGGGGGAGGATGACTGGGACCGCCACGAGACAAAGTTATCCGCGGCGAATCGCCGCGGCCTCATTGAAGCAGGCCCTTCGCGCGAAAGAACTCGAGGGACTCCCGGTTATCCGCGGCGAATCGCCGCGGCCTCATTGAAGCTAATAGTGTCTGCCGACGCGGGCCGGGGCCGTCTCGTTATCCGCGGCGAATCGCCGCGGCCTCATTGAAGCTTTCATCTTGAATGCCGGCTCGATCGCCAGTCTGAGGTTATCCGCGGCGAATCGCCGCGGCCTCATTGAAGCGCCGTCGCCGAGGTGATTTGGTCGGTCGAGGGTGGCGTTATCCGCGGCGAATCGCCGCGGCCTCATTGAAGCTGGCCCTCCATGGCCGCATCGACCCGGTCCGCAGGTTATCCGCGGCGAATCGCCGCGGCCTCATTGAAGCTTCTGGTGCCGGGGCTCTTTTACTCGCTCTGGCGGAGTTATCCGCGGCGAATCGCCGCGGCCTCATTGAAGCGCATCGAGCTTGCGGATCCGTCGCGCTCCCGGGCGCGTTATCCGCGGCGAATCGCCGCGGCCTCATTGAAGCGTCGGGGTGGACATCGGCATCCGCCGCGACCTCTTCGTTATCCGCGGCGAATCGCCGCGGCCTCATTGAAGCAGGTCCGCCGTGTTGCCCGCGTCCCGGGAGCGGGGGTTATCCGCGGCGAATCGCCGCGGCCTCATTGAAGCATTGTGATGGCCAGAAACTGCTGGCGCGACAGCCAGGGTTATCCGCGGCGAATCGCCGCGGCCTCATTGAAGCCGGGCCGCTGGGAATCAGAGTGAGCGGGACTGTATGTTATCCGCGGCGAATCGCCGCGGCCTCATTGAAGCTCGATCTCGTCCAGGTAGAGCTTGGCGACCGGCGTCGAGGTTATCCGCGGCGAATCGCCGCGGCCTCATTGAAGCCATCGCCTACGAGCGAACGCCATCAACACACCGACGCGTTATCCGCGGCGAATCGCCGCGGCCTCATTGAAGCTTTAGCGACGCGGTTGACGCGGTCCGGGCGACGTTGTTATCCGCGGCGAATCGCCGCGGCCTCATTGAAGCCGGCGCGATCCGTTCCAACCAGGAAAGAAACGATTGCAGTTATCCGCGGCGAATCGCCGCGGCCTCATTGAAGCGGGCCGGCATGGTGTACCGGCCCCTGGGGCCATGGCCGTTATCCGCGGCGAATCGCCGCGGCCTCATTGAAGCAAATCCTCCTGTGGGTCGCGCAGGTTGCGGATCACCGTTATCCGCGGCGAATCGCCGCGGCCTCATTGAAGCAGCAGGTCCGCCTTTTCCTTGGCGAGCCGCAGGTCGTTATCCGCGGCGAATCGCCGCGGCCTCATTGAAGCTCGTTGATCCCGCGCACGCTGTCCGCAATCGAGACCGGTTATCCGCGGCGAATCGCCGCGGCCTCATTGAAGCGGCCGACCTGCAGCGGGCGGTGATCCGGGCGGCGGCCGTTATCCGCGGCGAATCGCCGCGGCCTCATTGAAGCGAGTCCCATCCGGGGGAGGGCTACGGGGGCGGCCGCCGTTATCCGCGGCGAATCGCCGCGGCCTCATTGAAGCCCATGGCGTTGGGGCAACCAGCGCCGCCCGCCATCGTGTTATCCGCGGCGAATCGCCGCGGCCTCATTGAAGCTTCGATGGAGTAACGAGCAAGACGCTAGGCTTCACGGTTATCCGCGGCGAATCGCCGCGGCCTCATTGAAGCGGGTCCCGAACCAGGCTTCGGACCGTCGCCCGGATTCGTTATCCGCGGCGAATCGCCGCGGCCTCATTGAAGCTATTCCAAGAAACAGTTCTCTGCATTGAGCAAGTTGTTATCCGCGGCGAATCGCCGCGGCCTCATTGAAGCGCGGCGCCAGTTCCCGGCGCACGTCCCGCGCCACTTCGTTATCCGCGGCGAATCGCCGCGGCCTCATTGAAGCACCACCGGCCCCGCGGCGCTCGGCACATCCACCAGGGTTATCCGCGGCGAATCGCCGCGGCCTCATTGAAGCGAGACGGTCGTCGCCGCATCGACAGCGAGCGCTGCGTTATCCGCGGCGAATCGCCGCGGCCTCATTGAAGCGATTTTCGGCTGGTTCTTCGAAGACGGCACGAGGCGGTTATCCGCGGCGAATCGCCGCGGCCTCATTGAAGCGCGAGCGCTGCCGTTTTCTGTGCGCCCTGCTCCTGCGTTATCCGCGGCGAATCGCCGCGGCCTCATTGAAGCGGGAGGCGCCGCTTGTCACTTCGGACAAAGCGGGCGTTATCCGCGGCGAATCGCCGCGGCCTCATTGAAGCGGGGCCGACGAGGCGCAGGTGGTGAACGAGGCGCTCGGGTTATCCGCGGCGAATCGCCGCGGCCTCATTGAAGCAATTCTTCTGGCGGGTCTGGCCAAGCTACCGAAGCGGTTATCCGCGGCGAATCGCCGCGGCCTCATTGAAGCGCGCGGTATTCACCTTCGAGGCCAAGGCGCGACTGTGTTATCCGCGGCGAATCGCCGCGGCCTCATTGAAGCGTGCTCATGGCCCTGACGTGGACCTCGATCCATCGCGTTATCCGCGGCGAATCGCCGCGGCCTCATTGAAGCGACTTCCGACAGAATGCGATCCGCTGTCTCCTCGCAGTTATCCGCGGCGAATCGCCGCGGCCTCATTGAAGCCGCTCACCGCCACGGCTTTTCCTGCGGCGATGACCTCGTTATCCGCGGCGAATCGCCGCGGCCTCATTGAAGCACCAGAACAGGGGAGGGGAGAAACACGCCACCAGACGCGTTATCCGCGGCGAATCGCCGCGGCCTCATTGAAGCCCGGGGCTCGCGGTATGATCTGGGTGCTTGAGTAGTTATCCGCGGCGAATCGCCGCGGCCTCATTGAAGCCTGCGCTCAAACGTTTTCGTCCGCTGCTCGATCAGCGTTATCCGCGGCGAATCGCCGCGGCCTCATTGAAGCCCGGGGCTCGCGGTATGATCTGGGTGCTTGAGTAGTTAT